>NZ_CBCRZX010000005.1:0-9392 GCF_965137155.1 Stackebrandtia soli | reverse complement strand
GCGCCGAGCGGATCNGATCCGCTCGACGCCCACGCGTGGGTGTCCGTGTGTCCAGGACTAGCGCGACTCGACCGCGCCCTTCTCGGCGATGTCGCGGATGACGTCGAGGCCCTCGGAGACCTCACCGAACAGGGTGTAGTTCGGCGGGAGGTAGGTGTCCTCGTAGACGATGAAGAACTGGCTGCCGTTGGTGTCGACGCCGGAGTTCGCCATTGCGATCGACCCGGCCGGGTAGTTCGGCGGAGGGGTCTTTCCGGCGGCGAGGTCCTCCTCGCTCAGCTCCTCGGCCGTGTCCTCGGGCTCGTGTTCGTTGGCGAAGCTGTACGTCGGGCCGCCCATGCCGGTGCCGGACGGGTCACCGCACTGGAGGACGAAGAGGTTCTCGGTCGTCAAGCGGTGGCACTCGGTTTTGTCGAAGAAGCCCTGCGACGCCAGGAACGTGAAGCTCGCCGCCGTGCACGGCGCCTTCTCGTTGTCGATGGTGAAGCTGACGGTGCCCGTGTTGAGCTCCAGCGTCATCTCCTGGGTGCCCGTGTTCGGCTGGTCGCCGTCCTCGGGAACGCCCGCGTCGACCGCGTTGGGGTTCGGCTGCTCCGCGGGAGCGGGCACGTACGCGCACTCGGCGGCGCCGTCGGCGACATCGGCGGGGGCGGTCATCGTCATGGTGTCGATGGTGACCTTGTCGAGCGGCTCACCGTCGCCGACGAGCGTGGGCGGCGGAACCGGCTCGGGCGTGTTGAGGTGCACGACGAGCTTGTAGATGCCGAATCCGGCCACGGCGGCGACGACGACGCCGATCGTGGTGATGATCGACAACTGCACGCGCCGCCGTTTCTTCGCACGCTCGACCTTCTCGGCCATGCGCGCTTCCAGCTTGGCCCGTGCGGCGTCGCGCTTGTCTCGCACTGTGGACACCCGGATTCTCCGATCGTGGTTGGTTCAGTCGTTGGTGGTTGAGGGGTGGGGCCGACTATTCGGCGGCTTCCTCGCTGGGCGACTCGCTGCCGGCCTCACTGGGGCTTTCGGACGCGCCTTCACCGGGGGATTCGGACGAGTTCTCGTCCGGCGATGGCGATTCGTCACCGGGGACGTCCTCGCTGACGACCGGGTTCGGGTCCTCCGCGGGTTCCGGGGAGTCGAACGCGCCGGTCAGCCAGAGAACCAACAGCACGGCCCCGGCGATGATCGCGACGACCGCGACGGCGGCGCCGATCTGACGGCGCCGACGGGTTCGGGTGGCCTGACGTGCGATCTGGCGCTCATGCTTGGCGCGCGCCAGTTGGCGCTGCCGTGCCTTGCCCTTGGAAGAGGACACTGCCGATACCCCTTAATGTGTGCATGGTGTGGGTGGTTGCGTCTCCGCCTGTCGTCCGCCGAGTGGGCGGCGGCTGATCAGCGACCGGCAGTCTATAACGTCAAACCCGCATGCTCCTCAGTCGCCAGCCTCGGTACGCTGGCGTTAACGGGGTCGAAAAGCCACTATAAAGGCGCAGAAAAGGGACAAATCGTGTTGATCGAGAGCCTGGTCGCGGAGGCGTTCGCCACAAATTGTTATGTGGTTGCGGCCGAAGCCGGTTCCGACTGCGTGGTGATCGATCCCGGTATCGGCATCGCCGAGCGCCTGAACGCCTTCCTGGCGGCCCGCGACCTGACGCCGGTCGCCGTGATGATGACCCACGGCCACCTTGACCACACCTTTTCGGTGACCCCGATCGCCGATCCGAGGGGCATCCCCGCCTACGTGCACCCCGGCGACGCGGGCCAGCTGGTCGACCCGTTGGCCGGTCTCGGTGACCTCGGCCGAATGTTCGCGGGCAAGTTCGACTGGCGGGAGCCGAACGAGATCGCGTCGGTCGTCGACGGGCAGAAGCTGGAGCTGGCGGGGTTGACCTTCACCATCACGCACGCGCCCGGCCACACGCCCGGATCGGTCCTGTTCGGACTCGATGGCGACGACGACGCGGAGTCCTACAGTTTCACCGGCGATGTGCTGTTCAAGGGCACCATCGGGCGGACCGACCTGCCCGGCGGTGACAGCGCCCAGATGATGGCGTCGCTGCGCGACAAGGTATTGGCGCTTCCCGACGGCACCGTCGTCCTGCCGGGCCACGGGGACAGGACCGACATCGGCGTCGAGCGCCGGACCAACCCGTTCCTGATCGAGTTGAGCAACGAGGGCCATACACAGGCGCCGACGCGCGGCCTGTGAACATCGCCGCGCCCGTCGGCGCCGCCTCGTGACATACCTCAACCGCCTACACAGGAGCATTCATCATGAGTCGTCCTTCCCCGCTGTCCGGATTCCCCGAACTCCTTCCGGCGGACCGGATCGTCGAGCAGCGGGTCATCTCCGCGCTCGCGGAGACCTTCGAACTGTACGGATTCGCCTCCGTCAACACTCGCGCCGTCGAACCGCTCGATCAGTTGCTGCGCAAGGGGGAGACCTCGAAGGAGGTCTACGTGCTGCGGCGTCTGCAAGCGGAGGCCGAGTCCTCCGACTCCGGTCTCGGGCTGCACTTCGACCTGACCGTCCCTTTCGCGCGGTACGTCCTGGAGAACGCCGGCAAGCTCCAGTTCCCGTTCCGCCGGTATCAGATCCAGCCGTGTTGGCGCGGCGAACGCCCGCAGGAAGGCCGCTACCGGGAGTTCTGGCAGGCCGACATCGACGTCATCGACCGCGATGACCTCCCCGGGCACTACGAGGTCGAGCTGCCTCTGGTCATCGGGGACGCGTTGGCGAAGCTACCGATCCCCGCGATGCGCATGCACGTCAACAACCGCAAGCTGTCCCAGGGTTTCTTCCAGGGCCTCGGCATCGCCGATCCGATGGCGGCCGTCCGCGTGGTCGACAAGATCGACAAGATCGGTCCGTCGGGCGTCGCCGATCTGCTGGCCGAGACGGTCGACGCGACGCCCGATCAGGTGAAGGCGTGCCTGGCGCTGGCCGAGATCACGAGCGACGACGCCTCCTTCGCCGATCGGGTGCGGGCGCTCGGCGTCAGCGATCCCCTGCTCGACGAAGGTTTGTCCGAACTGGTCGACGTAGTGGAGGCGGCGGCGGCCGACGCCCCGGGACTGGTGGTCGCGGACATGCGGATCGCGCGCGGTCTCGACTACTACACGGGGACGGTCTACGAGACGTTCATGTCGGGCTATGAGCGGCTCGGTTCGGTGTGTTCGGGCGGACGCTACGACAACCTCGCTTCGGACGGCAAGAATCGGTTCCCCGGCGTCGGACTGTCGATCGGTGTCTCGCGGATCCTCGTCCCGCTGCTGGGGGAGGGGCGGCTCGCGGCGACGCGGCAGGTACCCACCTGTGTCCTCGTCGCCCTGCCGAGCGCCGATTCCCGCCGGGACTGCGACGCGATCGCGCGTCGTCTGCGGTCGCGGGGCATCGCCACCGAGGTCGCGCCCGCCGCCCAGAAGTACGGCAAGCAGATCCGGTTCGCCGAGCGTCGCGGCATTCCGTTCGTTCTGTTCCCGGGCGTTGACGGCGCGCCTCCGGAGTTGCGGGACATTCGGGGTGGCGAACAGGACACAGTCGACATTGACACCTGGTTGCCGCTGGAGGCCGACCGACGTCCCGAGATCGCCTGAGGCACAACGAAAGCGCCCGACNGGAACCGCTCCGGTCGGGCGCTTTCGTCTATGAGGGACTGTTTCCCGAGGTATCAATCCATGCCGAAAACGACGCATTGCGCACGAAAAGCAGACAATCCCACCCAATGCAAGAGTGATCCAACTCACATTTTTCAGGTCATTGTGATGTAACTCTCTTCTGGATTTCATCGATCAATGGCGATACGGTACTTCGCACCTATCCGTGCCGATAGTCCATGCTGGAGGACTCTAATGTCCGATCTGGAGCAACCGGGTCCAGAACCCGGGACCAACCTCGCCATCGCCAACAGCCCCGAGTTCGCGCGTCTGCGCTTGTCACTGCGTCGCTTTGTCTTCCCCGTCACCATCGGATTCCTCGCCTGGTACGCCCTGTACGTCCTGCTGTCCACATACGCCACCGAATGGATGCGGACTCCGGTGTTCGGGAACGTGAACGTCGCGCTCCTCTTCGGAGTTCTTCAGTTCGTGTCCACTTTCGGCATCGCGTGGGCCTACTCCCGATACGCCGACAGGCACCTGGATCCGGCCGCCGAGGCCATCAAAGCCGACATCGAAGCCGCTGACGCGGACGTCACCACCGATGAGACGCCCAAGGAGGAGTCATGACGATCCTGGCGACCGGAGCCGACGACACCTCCCGGACCATCACCATCTCCTTGTTCCTGCTGCTCGTCGTCGCGACGCTGGCTATCACCGTGTGGGCCGGCCGTCGGACGTCCGGCGCGGGCGACTTCTACGCCGGTGGCCGCGGCTTCTCCGGATTCCAGAACGGAATGGCGATCGGCGGCGACTACATGTCGGCGGCGTCGTTCCTCGGCATCGCGGGCATCATCGCCCTCTCCGGCTACGACGGTTTCCTGTACTCGATCGGCTTCCTCGTCGCGTGGTTGGTCGCCCTGTTGCTCGTCGCCGAGCTGCTGCGCAACGCCGGCAAGTACACGATGGCGGACGTGCTCGCGTTTCGGATGCGTCAACGTCCCGTCCGCACCGCCGCGTCGGTCTCGACGGTGACCGTCTCGGTCTTCTATCTACTCGCGCAGATGGTCGGTGCCGGTGCCCTCGTCACCCTGCTGCTCGACATCTCCGAGAACGAGACCTTCCTCGGGATGTCGGCGAGCACCGCGAAGGACTTGACGATCGTGGTCGTCGGCGTCCTCATGATCACCTACGTCGTCGTGGGTGGCATGAAGGGAACGACATGGGTCCAGATCGTCAAGGCCGCGATGCTCATGATGGGCGCCGCCCTCATGACCGTGCTTGTCCTGCTGGCGTTCAACTTCAACCTGTCGGACCTGCTCGGCACCGCCGCCGAGGAGTCCGGGGAGGGCAGCGCCTTCCTCAGCTCCGGCCTGAAGTACGGCCAGGTGGTCGAGGGGGATCCGGTCCAGACGACGATCAACAAGCTCGACCTCCTGTCGCTCGGGCTCGCGCTCGTGCTCGGAACGGCTGGGCTGCCGCACATCCTCATCCGCTTCTACACCGTTCCCAACGCGAAGGCGGCGCGGAAGAGCGTCCTGTGGGCGATCGGCATCATCGGTACCTTCTACCTGATGACGCTCGCCCTCGGCTTCGGTGCCGCGGCCCTCGTCGACCGGGCCGACCTGGAGGCGGACACCTCCGGCAACGTCGCGGCGCCGATGCTCGCCCGACAGCTGGGGGAGATGTTCTTCGGCGGCGATGTCGGAGGCGCGATCCTGCTGGCGTTCATCGCCGCCGTCGCGTTCGCGACGATCCTCGCGGTGGTCGCCGGGTTGACGCTCGCCTCATCCTCCTCGCTCGCGCATGACCTGTACGCCAACGTGTACCGCAACAGTCGGCTGTCTCGACGGCTGCGGCTCGGACGAATGATGAAGGCGCGCTCCGTCAAGGCGAGGGCCAAACTCGAAAGCGAGGACGACCGCAAGGAGATCGTGGTCGCGCGAATAGCGGCCGTCGTGATCGGGCTGTTCTCGATCCTGTTGGCGATCTTCGCGCAGGGCCTCAACGTCGCGTTCCTCGTGGCCCTGGCGTTCGCCGTCGCGGCCTCCGGAAACCTTCCGGCCATCTTGTACAGTCTCTTTTGGAAGAGATTCAACACGGCCGGGGCCGTCTGGGCGATCTACGGCGGACTGCTGGCAGCCGTCATCCTCGTCGTCCTGTCGCCCGTCGTCTCGGGGGAGAAGGGTCTCTTCCCCTCCGTCGACTTCGCGATCTTCCCCCTCAGCAATCCCGGACTCGTGTCCATCCCGTTCGGGTTCCTCTGTGGCTGGCTGGGCACCGTCCTCTCGAAGGAGAAGGCGAACGCGGAGAAGTACGCCGAACTGGAGGTGCGCTCACTGACCGGTACCGGCGCTCACTGACGGCCCACACGACTCGGCTCCGCGCGGACACTCCCGCCGTGCGGAGCCGAGTCGTGTCCGTTTGCGGTTCCGGGCGCAACTGCTGGCCACGGGCCGTTTCTTGGCGGGTGCGATAAGTGCCTTGGGCACGACACTTGTGACTTCAAATATTGCCTGCGATACTCGTCCAGTGTTGGAACGCTTGCACCGCAAGTGGTCTAGACACCGCTGCATTTAAATGTAAAGATGTATAACTGATCGGACTCTTAACCGTTTCGATCAGCAGGTGAACACGACCGGTGACCGAAAAACGGTGGCCAAGCCGCCGGTCTTCGACGTGAAAGGCACCGCCATGACTGACAGTGCGATCTCGACGCACCCCGGCACCGTCGACAGCGCCGTCGACCCGGCCACCACCCCGAAGCGTTCCACCGGGGGCAGCCGCGCCCTCGCGGTCGCGAGGATCGTCCTCGGGTGGATCTTCCTGTGGACCTTCCTGGACAAGACCTTCGGTCTGTACGGGACGCCCGCCGACCGCGCGTGGGTCACCGGCGCCAGTCCCACCCAGGGGTACCTATCGAATGTGGACGGCACATTCAGTTCGTGGTTCGCCGCGCTCAGCGGTTCCCCGGTCACGGACGTTCTCTTCATGGGAGGCATGGCGGGTCTCGGCGTCGCCCTCGTCCTCGGGATAGGACTCCGCACCGCCGCGATCGGTGCTGTCGCGCTCCTCGGTTCGCTGTGGCTGTCCGCGCTGCCCCTGGAGACGAACCCCGTCATCGATCAGCATCTCGTCTATCTCGCGGCGATCGTCGCGTTCGCCGCCGCGAACGCGGGGGACACCTGGGGGCTCGGTCGTGCCTGGGCACGCACCCGGCTAGTCCGTAGGATCCCGATCCTGCGGTGAAGTGTTCGAGCACGACGATGCCCGCCCGTCACGACGTTGGGCGGGCATCTCCATGTCCGGGCTGGCGGCCCTCGATCCGGTGACCCGGCGTTCGCCATGGGAGCCTTATGCTCACGCCCTCGGGGGAAGCCCGTCGCCTCGCCCGAACGACGACGATCGCCTCACCGGTGGTCGGTGCTGTGGGAGTGGTTCGTGAATCGAGGTCGATCGACATGAAGGTCAACTATCCCGAGATCGGCGCGACGCGGCACGGCCCGATGCCCGCCGGGTATCGGCACCTGCACCGTCAGGCCATTGTGGACGCACCTCTCTCGTACGCCGCCGAGGTGCTGTTGACGTGGGCGCTGCACGAGCGATGCGGACTTCGCCCGAAGGCAACCGGACCGCGAGCGACGCCCGGGGTCGAGGTGATCCTTCATTTCGCGTGGCTGCGTGTCCCCTGCCAGGTCGTCTGGGCCGAGTCCACCCCGGAACGCACGGGCTTCGCCTACGGTTCCCTCGACGGCCACCCGGAATGCGGTGAGGCCAGTTTCGTACTGGAACCCTTGGGGCCGAGCCGGACGCGCTTCACGGTGCGCTCGTTCTCCAAGCCCGGCATCTGGGCCAGCAGACTGGCCGCGCCGGTGGCCCGCCGCCTTCAAAGCCGAGCCACCGACCGCTTCACGACCGAGCTGCGGGACGCGTGCGCTCGGCGTTCGCCATGAACGTCGAGCACTCGCGGCTTCAGTCGACCGGTACCAGGCAGACGACGTAGCGCAGGATCGCGTCGTCCGACAGGGCGTAGATCGCGTCGTCGGCCCCCGTGCCGGCGCATGAGGCGCGCACGACCTCGTCGTTCGATCCCTCGCCGGGATTGTCGTCGCGCAGCACGACCTGCCATTGCGCGTCCGGGTCGTCACATGCGACCGTGACGACGTCGGCGACGTCGTCGGCGTCGGTCAGGCAGTCGCCCTCGTAGGCCAAGGCCGGTGGCAGCCCGTACGCGTCACCGCTGGTGGGCGTGTCGCTCGGTTCCGTCGGCGCGGTCGACGGGGACGTGTCGGGGCCCGTCGGCACGGCGTCGACGCTTGGAGCCGGGTCGATGGTCGCGCCGTCATCGCTGCGGGAGTCCACGACGTACCAGACGACGGCCGCGACGAGCGCGATCGCGGCGATGACGCCGACGACGATCGCGATGATGACCCCCTTGCCGGGTCCGCCGCCCGACGATGGCGGTGGCGCGCCGTAGCCGCCTCCCGGTGGTGGTTGGTTTCCACCGCCGTGGCCCCAACCGGGCTCTGGAGGTGGCGCGGGCGTCGCCTGCCCCGGTGCGTAGGGGTTGCCGCCTCGACTCGGGCCGTACGGGTTCGGTGTCTGCTCGCCGCCACCGTACGGATTCGGCGGTGGTCCCGGCGGGGGCGGTCCCGGCGGGTTGGGCGGCTGTTGTGGCCCGCCAGGCGGTGGATGACCCGGCTGCTGTGACCCGCCGTACTGAGGCCCGCCGTACGGAGGTTGCTGTCCGTGACCGGAGTCAGCCGGATTTCCTGACTGTCCGTGTTGTCGGTCCTCTTCGGGAAATGGGGTCGTCATGGTGATGCCCTGCTTTCCGTCGATGTGCAACCTCCGGTCAGCACACCCTAGCCCCGACGACGGACGGCGCGGGTCGAGTCGATCAAAGCCCCGACCAGGGTCCGGACACGAAACGGGCCGGTGAGGACAGACGTCCCAACCGGCCCATCGTCACCGTCCGACCCGCTTCCTAGGAAGCGGGTCTCAACGGCGCTGACGCTACTTCGTCATCGTGCAGTAGACCCACTCCCACGGCGGGGTGGCCTGGTCCGGGCCGATGTAGTAGTACTCCCAGCCGCTCTCGCCGCACACGCCGATCGCAGCCGCCTGGTCGTCGGTCTGGCTCGCGTCGGGCGTACCAGAGGCGATGACCTCTTCGTCCGCGTCGGCGGCGTTGCAGTCGACGACGTTCGGGTACTGACGGGTGCTCGAAATGCAGTCACCGGCCTTGGGCAGCTCGCCGTAGTTGAGCAGGTTGCTGCCGTCGGCGGGCTCCAGGCAGATCATCCAGTCGAGTGAACGCGACGTCTGGTCGTACTGGTACAGGAACGTCACCGCGGGGGTGCCGGCGCAGACCGTCTTGGCGGTCTCCTCAGCCTCGGCGTCGGTGCCGCCCGGCTCGTCGGAACGGGCCGTGACCCGGTAGACCGCGTTGGTGTCCTCGCAGTTGACGACCTTGATCTGGTTGGCGATCATCGATTCGTCGGTGCAGCTGCCGACTTCGGCGACCGTCGTGTTCGAGGTGTCGCCGACGTCCGGCTTCGGGTCGTTGTTGAACAGGTTCGTCGTCGTGGCGACGATGACGATCGCGATGACGACGACCGCGGCGATCCCGAGTCGGATGAACAGTCCGGTGTTGCTCTTCTGCGGCGCCGGCGGCAATCCACCGGGCATAGGTCCACCGGGGGGCGGCGGGAAGCCGGCCGGCGGAGGCTGCTGGCCGGGCACGAAACCGCCCTGCTGGCCCGGTCCGGGGGGAGGGGTCGGCTGACCAGGGG
>NZ_CBCRZX010000004.1:139096-223917 GCF_965137155.1 Stackebrandtia soli | reverse complement strand
CTCCCGGCGCCTGCTGATGCGTGTGGGGGCCGAGGAACACCGTGGGGGCCTCGTCCGGTGGCGAGTTGGGCGGGGTGGCGTGATGCCGGGCGCCCGGCGGAGGGGAACCGGGCAGGAACGGATGTGGTGCCGGAGGTACTGCCGGGGAGCGGGGCACGGAATCGTCGGGCCCAGGATAATTCGGAGGTTGTGTCACGGTGCCAACCTATCGAGGCCGGGCATGCGGCGACGCCAAGCGACCGCGCGTGGCGCCGTATCCTATGTGCTCAATGAGGTGCGGTCGGGAGATCCCGTGTCCGTCAGGGGTGGTAGACGACATCCTCGTAGTCGTCGTGTTCGGACAACCAACGTTTGACATAGGGGCAGAGGGCGTAGACCTTGTCGCCGTTGGCACGCATGTCGTCCATCGCCCGGCGTACCAGTTTGTCGGCGATGCCCTGGCCGCGAAACGCCCCCGACACCTCGGTGTGCGGATACACCACGAAGTCGTCCTGGCGTTCGTATTCGACGAAACCGGCGAGTTGCCCGTCCACGATCGCCTCGTAGCGGGAAGTCTCCGAGTTATCAATGATCTCTGTGGCCATGTCGCACAGAGTACGATGACCAAAGGTGCTCGACCAGTGGGATCGACCGGAACACCGGCCGACCGGCCCTTAGGCGTGTGCGGACGGCGGGGCGATACGGCCGCGCCGTAGCCCGCACGCCGGGAAGGAACACGATGGCGCGCATATCCATCACAATCGATGAAGAAGAACTGAAGCGAGCGGCGACCGCGCTCGGGACGATCGATGCCGAGTCGACCGTGGCTCGCGCGCTCGAGCTGGTGGCCGCGCCGCGCGCGGGAGAGCGTGTCGACACCGCCTTCCTCGACGAGTTGCGGGCGGGGCGCTACGGCTCCGTCATCGACGAGCGGCTCGTCACCCACGCGTGGTGGTGAGAGCCTCGAAGCGACGACCGGCGCGGCCCGCGGATGGGCCACGCCGGTCGGGTCGTGCTGAGGCCTAACACCAACCGTTGACCGGGTTGCTGACGCCGGTCCACAGGTAGACGTCGGCGATCCAGCGTCCGTTGGACAACTTGTTCCACAGGTTCGAGGTTCCGTAGCGACCGGTGTGGGACGTCCCGGTCGCGGAGCAGCTCACCGTGACGGTCGCGCCGTCGGCGACCGACCCCGCGACGGCATAGCCGGTGCCGGGGCCGGTCCGCTGGTTGACGGTCCCGCCGCCGTTGGCGTCGATGAAGCCCTGGGTCAGGCCCAGCGCGCCGTAGTTGTACACGCCGCCGCCGGGGTTGACCCGGTAGGAGCCGTGCAGCATGTACCCGCCGTACGCGGCGCCGGCGTTCGGGACCCACTTGCCGATGGCGTACTGGGCCAGCGACGCGTAGGCGTTGTTGATACGGAATCCGATGTGGACGTGGCGTCCGGTCGCCGAACCGCCGCACGTGACGTCGGTGCCGGTGTACCCGAGGTAGGTGCCCTGCGAGACCGGAGTGCCGTTCGCGCTGATGTTGCTCCACAGGTGGTAGTAGTCGGTCGCGTAACCGTTGCCGTGGATGACGCGGACCCAGCCGGTGCACATCGTGTACGCCGTGCCCGAACGCATCGCCCGGACGACCTGGTCGCCACCGGCGAAGTCCATCGACGCGTACGCGCCGCTTGAACCCCACGGGTGCGGCCCGCCCGTCATCGTCCACGTCTGGCCGACGGCCCACGGCAGGGCCATCTGGGTGCGCAGGTCGGTCGCGTTGACGGAGACGTCGCCGTCGAGTCCCGCGGTCGGGGAGAAGCGCTCGCGCTCCTCCTTGGACAGCACCGGAGCGGTCTTGGACATCTCCACGAACGCGGCGTCGCTGTCGAAGCTCACCTGCCAGCCCTTGCCGGTCCGCTTGGCGAGGAAGAGGCGGCCTTCCGGCATCGCGTCCTCCTTCTTCTCCGCGACGATGACGGCGGTGCCGAAGGCCCAGCCGTCGGCCTCCTCGGTCACGGTGATGCGGGCGTCCGATTCGTCCGCTGTCGACAGGTCCGCGCGGTTGTTCGTCGTCTGGCCGAGCAGTTGCTCGGCGACGACTGATTCCAGGTCTGCCGGGGCGGCGGCCGCGGGAGCGGTGGCGAACAGGCTCAACGCGATACCGGCGGCCACGGCGATTGCCTGACCTCTGATCACATCAGTCTCCACTTGGGTATGGGTATGCCCATCCCCTCGGGAGTGTCCGGTCTGGGCAGCGGGCATGTGGGGGCGCCACCCGCGTGGACACTATCGCCGGTGACTTGCCGAAATGGCTGGGAGGCAGCCGTTTCGATCGGCCGAAGTATATTGATTAATTCCCATTAATGTTCCATGAGGAAACGCCGTCGAGAGCATTCCGAGTATGGTTCCGATTCACCGTCCACAGTCCTCTCTCGCTTCGTTCGGCCAATCGGTTCGATCGACGATCGGCGCGGAAACGCCCCGACACGACGAACGGGGACGCACGCCGTAGCGAACGTCCCCGCCGACGACGGTCGGGAGATCAGCCGAAGGTCCTACCGGTCACCTTCGCCGCGACTCCGGAGTGGTCCAGGTAGGGCGTGATGCCACCGAGGTGGAACGGCCAGCCCGCGCCGAGGAGCATGCACAGGTCGATGTCCTCGCGCGCGGCGACGACGCCCTCGTCCAGCATCCGACGGATCTCGTCGGCGATCGCCTCCACCGCCCGCTCCCGGATCTGTTCCGGAGTGGACGGAGAGTCGCCGAGCTCCATGAGCTCACGCACCTCGGGGTCGACCGACGGCTTGCCGGTGGCGTCCCAGGTGTAGACGCTCGTCTTGCCCGCCTCGACGAGCTTGTCGAGATTGGTCGAGACCCGATAGCGATCCGGGAACGCCTCGTGCAGCGTCCCTGCGACGTGCCGGGCCACGGCGGGGCCGACGAGCTGCAACAGCACGAACGGCGACATCGGCAGGCCCAGCGAGTCGACCGCGTGGTCGGCGGTCTCGATGTCGGTGCCTTCGTCCACACAGGCGAAGATCTCGCCGAGGAACCGGGTGAGCAGCCGGTTGACGACGAACGCGGGTGCGTCGGCGACCAACACGCCGTTCTTCTTCAGCGTCTTGCAGATCGCGAACGCCGTCGCCAGCGTCGCGTCGTCCGTCTGCTCCGCCCGCACGATCTCCAGCAGCGGCAGGATCGCGACCGGGTTGAAGAAGTGGAAGCCGACGACGCGGTTGGGGTGCTTCAGGTCCGCGGCCATCGCGCTGACCGACAGGGAGGACGTGTTCGTCGCCAGGATGCACTCCGGCGAGACGATGCCCTCCAGCTCCGCGAAGATCCGCTTCTTCAGCTCCAGTTCCTCGAACACCGCCTCGATGACGAAGTCGGCGTCCGCGAAGCCGGCCTTGTCGACGGATCCCGTGACGAGGGCCTTGAACCGGTTCGCCTTGTCGGGGCTGATCCGGCCCTTTCCGAGGAGCTTGTCGATCTCGGCGTGAACATAGCCGACGCCACGGTCGACGCGCTCCTGGTCGAGGTCGGTGAGGATGACGGGCACCTCAAGGCGACGGACGAACAGCATCGCCAGCTGCGACGCCATGAGGCCGGCGCCGACGACGCCGACCTTCGTCACCGGGCGCGCGAGCGACTTGTCGGGAACGCCGACGGGCCGCTTGGCGCGCTTCTGGACCAGGTTGAACGCGTAGAGGCTGGCCTTCAGCTCCGGCGACATGAGCAGATCCGCGAGGGCCTCGTCCTCGGCGGCGGTGCCCTCCTCGAAGGGGACCGTCTTGGCCTTGGCCATCAGGTCCAGCGCCAGGTACGGCGCGGGGGCGGCCCCGTGCAGCTTCATGTCGGCGATCGCCTTGCCGCGAGCCAGGGCGGCGTCCCACGCGTCTCCGCGGTCGATCTCCGGGCGTTCGACGGTCACGGTGCCGTCGACGACCTTCGCCGCCCACGCCAGTGACTCCTCCAGGAAGTCGACGGGCTCGAGGAGCACGTCGGTGATGCCGAGCTTCTGGGCGTCGGCGGCGCGCATCATCTTGTTCTGGTTCAGCGCGTTCTCGATGATGACCTTGACGGCCTTGTCCGCGCCGATCAGGTTCGGCAGGAGCTGAGTTCCGCCCCAGGTCGGAGCGAGACCGATGAAGCACTCCGGAAGCGCCAGCGCGGGCACGCTCGCCGAGAGCGTCCGATAATGACAGTGCAGGGCCAGTTCGAGACCGCCGCCCATGACCGCGCCGTTGACGAACGCGAACGTCGGGACGTCGGAGTCCTTCAGCCGAGCGAAGACGTCGTGGCCGAGGCGGGCGATCGCGAGCGCCTCCTCGCGGGTCTGGATCAGCGGCATGCCGGTGATGTCGGCGCCGACGAGGAAGATGAACGGCTTGCCGGTGACGGCGACGAACCGCACCTTCGGCGAGCGAGCGTACACCTCGTCGAGCGCGGCGTCGAGGGATCGCAGACCGGCCGGTCCGAAGGATGACGGCTTCCGGTGGTCAAATCCATTGTCGAGCGTGATGAGGGCGGCCTCGCCGTCCATTCCCGGCACGCGCACGTAGCGCACATGGGCGTGGGTCACGACCTCGTCGGGGAATTCCTTCAGCGCGTTCACTTATGCACCTTCCTTGGCGGGAGTCCACGCGGGGTTCTCCCAGATGACGGTCCCGCCCATGCCGATGCCGATGCACATGGCGGTGAGGCCGTACCGGACCTGCGGGTTGGCGGCGAAGTGCCGGGCGAGCTGCGTCATCAGTCGCACGCCGGACGACGCCAGCGGGTGGCCGACCGCGATCGCGCCGCCCCACGGGTTGACGCGGGCGTCGTCGTCGGTGATTCCGAAGTGGTCGAGGAACGCCAGCACCTGCACGGCGAAGGCCTCGTTCAGTTCGAACAGTCCAATGTCGTCGATCGTGAGCCCGGCCTTGGCGAGGGCCTTCTCCGTCGACGGGATCGGTCCGACGCCCATGACCTCGGGCTCGACACCGGTGAATCCGAAGGACACCATGCGCATCGCGACCGGCAGGTCCAGTTCCCGGGCGACGTCCTCGGCGGCGACGATGCACGCGGTCGCGCCGTCGTTGAGCCCGGCGGCGTTTCCGGCGCTGACCCGGCCGTGCGGACGGAACGGCGTCTTCAGGCCCGCGAGGCCCTCGAGCGTGGTTCCGGGGCGCGGCGGCTCGTCCTGGGTCGCCAGACCCCAACCGAGTTCGGTCGACCGCAGGTTCATGCTCACGAGGTCGGCGGAGATCTCGTCGATGTGCTTTGCGTACTTCTGCTGGCTGGCCAGGGCGAAGGCGTCGGCCCGCTCCTTGGTGATACCCGGGAAGCGGTCATGCAGGTTCTCGGCGGTGGCGCCCATGATCAAAGCGGACGGGTCGACGAGCTTCTCGGAGATGATGCGCGGGTTCGGGTCGACGCCCTCGCCCATCGGGTGGCGTCCCATGTGCTCGACGCCGCCGGCGATGGCGACGTCGTACGCGCCGAATCCGATGCCCGCCGCGACCGAGGTCACGGCCGTCATGGCACCGGCACACATCCGGTCGATGGAGAAACCGGGGACGGTCTTGGGCAGGCCCGCCAGTAGTGCGGCGGTCCGGCCCAACGTGAGGCCCTGGTCGCCGATCTGGGTGGTCGCGGCGATGGCGACCTCCTCGATCCGCTCGGGCGGAAGCGAGGGGTTGCGTCGCAGAAGTTGACGAATACAGCGAATGACGAGGTCGTCGGCGCGCGTCTCGGCGTACATACCGCCGGCTTTGCCAAAGGGCGTGCGTACGCCGTCGACGAAAACGACCTCGCGAACGGTGCGGCTCACGTGTGTGCCTCCTTGCGGGTGTGTGGTCACCGCGAATGTTACTCGTAAGTAACCGAGGTGGCGTCGGCCACCACCCCCAACGCGATGACGCCAGGTCACAGTTTCGCAAGCTCGGGCCGCACCGATGCCGATACGGTCAGGCCCGTCAGTTTCGCAGGGTCGACGCGATCGGCCCGGCGATGATCGCGACCTGCCAATCACGGGCTCCCGCCTCCGACAGCTTCGCCGCGACGGAGTCCGTCGAGATTCGACGCGGGGGCTCCCACGCCACCGCGCGCACGGCCGCCGGCGACACGAGATTCGCCGCCGGGACGTTGTGCTCGTCGGCGAGCTTCGTCACGATGGCCCGCGCCCGCTTGAGCCGCTTGGCGGCCGTCGGGTCCTTCGACGCCCATCGATGCCCGGCCGGTGGGCCGTCCAGGTGCGGAGTCATCGGCGGCAGCGAATCGGCCGGCGCCTGCCGGACGTCCGCGAGGATCGACAACCATCGCTTCGTGTGCGTGCGGGCGTGCCGACGCTGGAAACCGGGAATGGTCAGCAGCTGGGCCGAGGTCGTCGGGTTCGTCAGCGCGGCGTCGACGAGCGCCGGGTCCGGGACGATCTTCGACGGCGCCCGATCCTGCGTCCGGGCGATCTCGTCCCGGGCCGTCCACAGTTCTCGGACGCGAGCGAGACCGCGTTCGTCCTTCACCTTGTGGATGCCGGACGTGCGTCGCCACGGCTCCTTGCGCGGCTTCGGCGGCGGCGCGGTACGGACCGCCTCGAACTCCTGCGCCGCCCACTCGCGTTTGCCCTGTTCCCGAAGCTCCACGTCGAGCGCGTCGCGCAGTTCGACGAGCAACTCCACGTCCAAGGCGGCGTAGGTGAGCCATTCCGGAGGCAGCGGTCGGGTGCTCCAGTCGGAGGCCGAATGCTGCTTCTGGAGCGAGAAACCGAGCAGCTTCTCGGTCAACGCGGCGAGGTTGACGCGCTCGAAGCCGCACAACCGCGCGGCGAGCTCGGTGTCGAAGAGGTCGGTCGGGCGCATTCCCAATTCGTCCAGGCACGGAAGATCCTGGCCCGCGGCGTGCAGGATCCACTCGGCGTCGGCGATCGCTGCGTTGACGTCGACCAGGTCGTCGAAGTAGGTCGGGTCGATCAAGAACGTCCCGGAACCGTTGCGGCGCAATTGAATTAGGTATGCTCGACCGTAGTACTTGAAGCCGGAGGCCCGCTCGGCGTCTATGGCCACCGGCCCGGACCCGGCCGTCAGCGCCTCGATCATCGACTCCAACTGCGACGATCCGGTGATGAGGTCGGGAACGCCGTCGCGTGGGACGGTCAGCGGTACCGCCGCTGGCTGCTCGGTTTCGTCATGATCATGGTGGGGCACTCGTTAACCGTACGAAAGTACGGCATGCGATTGTGCGCACCCCTCCGACAATGACCGTTTCCTCACCCTTTCGGGTGGAAAGTCGGGCCCTTGGTGGGTTCTACTGATTTGCCTCGACTCAATACAGTGCGCACGTAGGAAGCCGTCGCCCCGGCTTCGCTGAGGAGGAATGAAGCAGATGTACAACTACGGACCCGAGCCGACCCCAGGCCAGTCCGGTGACGGCATGGCGAACTCCCCGTACGGGCCCCCGGGTTCCTCGTACCCGGGCGTGCCGCAGCAGCCGGGCGCGTATCCCGCCAACCAGCCGCCCGGCGGCTATCCCTATGCGCCGCAGCAGCAACCCCAGGGTTACGAGCAGCCCCAACCTCAGAGCTACGAGCAGCCCCAACCGCAGTCTCAGCCCCAGGGCTACGAGTCTCCCGCCGTCGCGTCGGCTCCCCCCGCGAGCGCGCCGCCCATGGTGGCGGCCGCTCCCGTGACCGGCCCTCCCCCGCAGCAACCGCTCTTCGTGGGGCCCGCCCCGAGCCGTCCGAAGTCGAGTCCCGCGGTGCCCATCCTGGCGGCCACGACGGCGCTGTTCTTCGTGACGGCGGCGATCTTCGTGTTCCTGTTCATCAACAAGAGCGGCGAGTTGACGGACGCCGAGCACAAGATCACGGGCCTGAGCGGTGAGATCGGCGACCTTGACGAGCAGCTGACGACCGCCGAGGGCACGATCGAATCCCTGGAGGGCGAGCTGGCGATCGCTCAGGGCGATGCCGAGGCGAAGGAGCAGCTCGAAACGTGCCTCAAGGCGACGTACGACTTCCTCGACGAGGCCGCGGACGCCAGCGACGAGCGGGTCGAAGAGCTCATCGACGAGGCGAACACTGCCTGCGAGGACGTCTGGCATCTGATCAGTTAGGACGTATCGACGTGCGGTCCCGGTGACTCGCGCGGACTCGTCTCGTCAGGACGCGAAAGCGGGCGCTCGCGGTGAAGCGAACGCCCGCTTTCCCATGTCGTCTATGTGCTGGGCTGACCGACCGGTGATCCGGCCGCGGACCACAGCAGTTCGCACCACGCGCGCAGCTGCGCGGGCATGGTGTCCTCGCTGGGCGTCCACGACGCCCGAATCTCGAGCGTCGCCTCGACGACCCGACTGTCACGGAGGCCGCCCATCGGCGTCGAGGTCGTCGTCGTCACGGTGCCGCCCGCTGCCGTGTATCCGGCGCGGTGTCGGCGGAGGCCCTCGGTGAACCAGGCCCAGGCGTTCGTGGACAACCGGGAATCGAGTGCCGTCTTTTCGTCGATGTGAGCGGAGACGAAGGTGACGAGCCGCAGCGTTCCCTCCCAACCGGGTTCCCCGTCGGGGTCGTGAAGCAGTACCAGTCGACCCGTGACATCACCGTCGGTGTCGAGCGCCGCCGCGAGCGCGAACGTATGGGGCGCTATCGATGCCGGAGCGTCGATCTCCTCCACTGTGATGTGATGAGGCGGCACGGTGGTGCGCAACGCCGCCACGGCGTCGCGAAATAGTCGAGGTTGGGATTGCCCGGTCTGCGAGGCTGCCACGGGGACACTCTAGGACGGTCCGCGGGTCGTTCACGACGCGGCACGCCGAGTCCTCGAACCGAACTTTCCCGGCCCTCCACTGATGATCCAAAATGGGTGTTCAGTCGCGGTTCGGCTTGTGGCCATTGGTGAGTACTCTCGTCTTGTGACGTTCCCGCCCGACCTCGCCGTGGACTTCGGCACCTCCAGCACCGTGGCCGTCATCCGATACGGCGACGGCCGTGTCCTTCCCCTGCTTATGGACGGTTCCCCGTTGCTGCCGTCGGCGGTGTTCGTCGATCAGTCGGGATCGATTCTCACCGGTCGGGACGCGGTGTTCTCCGCCCAGACGGCTCCGTCGCGGTTCGAGCCGAACCCGAAACGTCGCATCGACGACGGAACGGTCCTGCTCGGGGACAGCGAGGTGCCGGCGGTGGACCTCATCGCGGCGGTGCTGGAGCGCGTCCGTCGCGAGTACGTGCTCGTCGCGGGCGGTCCGCCGAGGCGCACGGTCCTCACTCACCCCGCCGCGTGGCGGTCGATTCGCCTGTTGGCTCTGCGGGACGCGGCCGAACGGGCCGGGCTCGGAACGATCGACATCGTCGTCGAGCCCGTCGCCGCCGCCACGTACTTCACAGAGGAGCTGGGGCATCGGGTTCCCGAGGGCGCGGCCGTCCTCGTCTTCGACTTCGGTGGCGGAACCTTCGACACGAGCGTCGTGCGTCGCGGTGCGACGGGATTCGAGGTGTTGTCCGTCGACGGCCTCAACGACCTCGGCGGTCTCGACATCGACGACCAGATCGTCAAGGCGCTGCGGGAGCGGCACACCGGTGACGGTTGGGCCGAACTGTTCGACATGGACGACATGTCCAGTCGGCGCCACCGCCGGACGTTCCTCGACGACGTTCGGGAACTGAAGGAACGCCTGTCGCGCGCGGCGAGCGCGCCCATCTACATTCCGCGCGTCAACATCGACAGCCACGTGACGCGCGAGGAGCTCGAACAACTCGCCAGACCGATGCTCGATCGGGCCGCGCAGCTCACGACCGCCGTCCTGAGAGTGTCCGGAGTGGAGCCATCCGCGTTGGCGGGTGTCTTCGGCGTCGGGGGCGGCAGCCGAATGCCGCTCGTCGGCACGATCGTCCACACCGCGCTCGGGGTCGCGCCGACCTTGATCGGGCAGCCCGAACTCGTCGTCGCTCAGGGCGCTCTGCTCGCCTCGCCGTCGGTCGGCGCGACGCCGTCACCGCCCACGATGTCCCACCCGTTGGTGTCGCCGCCCGTCCCCCTCGTTCCGCAGAGCGGTCCGCCCCTCGTGTCGGCCGAGGCCGCCGCGCCCCCGACGGCTCCGACCCTGCCGATCGTTCCGGCCGTCGCGTTCCCTCCGCCCGGGCCGGCCACAGCCGCCGCGCGTTCCCGCCGGGTCCTCGCCCTGATCGCCGCCGTCGTCGTCCTGGTCGTCGCCGGGGTCGGCACCATCATGGCCATCGACTTCTTCCGGGATCGCCCGGCCGACGCCAAGGACGACGACACCGGCGCGGACGAGGCCGACTTCGAACTCGCGGAGGATGTCGCCGGCCGGTTCGGCGGCCATTCCGACGACGTCAACACGATCGAGACGATCGAACACGACGGCCGCCTGCTCGCGCTCTCGGCCGGCTGGGACCAGGTCCTCGTCTGGGACGTCGAGACCCACGAGGTCATCACCTCCTACCTGGGACAACAGGGTGACATGGAGGCGACGATCGCGGTCGTCGACGAGGTGCCGCTCGTGGTGTCCTTCGCCGACGGCTCCGGTGAGGAGGGCGTCGCCGTCTGGGATCTGATGACGGGGGAGGAGCGTTGGCGGTTCGAGATCGACTCCGATCGCGACGACAACATCATCGTCGCCGCGAACAGCGTCGACACCGGCGTTCATGACGACAGCCCCGTCGTCGCCGCCGTCCTGCACCTCAGCGATGAGGACGACGAGGACTGGATCGATCGTGAGGTGGCCACCTGGGATCTGTCCACGGGCGAGACCGTCAGCTGGGGCGGCATCAGCTCATACGGCTGGATCAGCCTCGCGCCGGTCGGCGACGACGTGATGGCGGTCGTGCCCGATGACGACGGTGACGAGACCGATCCGCAGACCGTCATGTGGGACCTCGGTGAGGGTCGCGAGAGTTACCGGGTCAGCCTCGAAGGGGAGGGCCGATACGGGCTCGTCGCCGCCGAGCTCGATCGCGTTCCCGTCACACTCGCGACCATGCCGAACGAGGGGGTCCTCGTGCGTCGCCTCGACGACGGCGGTCTGCTATGGACATACGAGGGTCACGGCGAAAGCTTCGTCACCTCGTTCGCCGCGTGTACCTGGGACGGCCGCGCCGTCGTCGTCTCCGGCGACGAGGACGGCGAAGTCCACGCGTGGTCGATCGGGGAGGACGTCGTCGCCACCGAGTCCGTCGAGGACGACGACGGCAGTGGAGTGACGGCGCTCGGTTGCGTCTCCTACGACGACCGCCTGGTCCTGCTCGTCGGGGTCGGCTCCGACATCCAGGTGATGGAACTCTGGCCGGAGTGACACTCGGCCGTCGAACCGTCCGTTCGCGGTCCTTCGCCTCGGTGTTCGGCGACGTCCCGGAGCGAGGTCCAGGCCCGCCGCCGCCCCTCCCCGCCTGCCGTCCGTCCGGACACGCGCGCCGGATTCCGGCTGGTGCGAGCAGCTCGCCCGACGCGTTTCCCGCCACGAGGGCCGTCTTCCGGACCCGCCCTACCTGGCAGCTCACACCCATGGGGCGGAACCGGAAGCCGCCATCGGTCCTGTGACACGATGAGCCGGATGGCTACCGTTAACGATGTCACCGAGTCGGTCTTTATCCGCGCGTGCCGCCGCGAGTCGACGCCCTACACGCCAGTGTGGTTCATGCGTCAGGCCGGCCGGTCCCTGCCCGAGTACCGCAAGGTCCGTGAAGGCGTCGACATGCTCACCGCGTGCCGCACACCCGAACTGGTCTGCGAGATCACCGTCCAGCCGGTCCGCCGCCACGCGGTCGACGCGGCCGTCTTCTTCTCCGACATCGTCGTCCCGCTCGCCGCGGTCGGCGTCGACGTCGACATCGTGCCCGGCACCGGCCCCGTCGTCGGTTCCCCGATCCGCACAATGGCCGATGTGGACAAACTGCGGGACCTGACGCCCGACGACGTCCCCTACATCACCGAGGCCATCGGTCTGCTGCGCGCCGAACTCGGCGGCACCCCGCTGATCGGCTTCGCCGGCGCTCCGTTCACGCTCGCCAGCTACCTCGTCGAGGGCGGGCCGTCGCGCACCCACGCCAAGACCAAGGCCATGATCTACGGCGCTCCCGACGTGTGGAACGCCCTGTGCGAACGCCTCACCGCGATCACGACGACGTTCCTGCGCGTCCAGGTCGACGCCGGTGCCGCGGCCGTCCAGCTGTTCGACTCGTGGGCGGGCGCGCTCTCCCTGCACGACTACCTGGCCTCCGTCGAACCGCACTCGGCGCGGGTCCTCACCGGAGTCGCCGACCTCGGCGTTCCCCGCATCCACTTCGGAGTCGGCACGGGCCACCTGCTGGCCGCGATGGCCGACGCGGGCGCCGACGTCGTCGGCGTCGACTGGAAGACCAGCCTCACCGACGCCGCCGCGCTCGTCGGGCATCGCGCCCTCCAGGGCAATCTCGACCCCTGCGCCGTGTTCGCGCCGCCGCCGGTGATGTCCACGATGGTGCGTCGGGTCCTCGACGACGCCGAGGCCGCCCAGGGACACGTCTTCAACCTCGGGCACGGCGTGCTTCCCGAGAGCGATCCGGACGCGCTCACCCGCATCGTCGACCTCGTCCACGAGCACAGCACCCGGTCATGACGCACGTCCTGGTCATCGGCGCGGGGATCGCCGGCCTGTCCGCCGCCGCGCGGCTGCGTGNGCGCGGCGGCGACGCCCTGACGATCACGATCGTCGAGCGAGCCCACGTCATCGGCGGAAAGCTCGCGACCGGCGAGCTGGCGGGTGCCACCGTCGAGACCGGGGCCGAGACCTTTCTCGCGCGTCGGCCCGAGGCCATGGACCTGGCCCGGCGCGTCGGGCTCGGCGAGTCGATCGTCCATCCGGCGCGGCTTCCGGCCGGTCTCGTCATCGGCGACCAGGTCCACGAGATGCCCGGACGCACCGTGATGGGCGTTCCCGCGGACCCGGCCGCCGTCGCCGCGTCCGGAATCCTCTCGCCCGACGGGGCCGCCCGGCTCATGTCCGAACCCGATGGTGACGCCCCGCTGCTCGACGGGGAGGACGTCGCCGTCGGTGCGCTCGTGCGTCACCGCCTCGGCGACGAGGTCGTCGACCGCCTCGTCGACCCGCTCCTAGGCGGCGTCTACTCGGGACGATCCGACGACCTGTCGATGCAGGTCACCGTGCCGGGTCTCGCCGCGGCCGCCACCCGGCACAAGCGACTGACGGATGCCGCCGCTGCGAGCCTCCCCGCACCCGCCGACGGCCCCCCGGCGCCCGTCTTCGGCACCATCGACGGCGGACTGTCCCGGCTCACCGCCGCAGTCGCCGCCCACTCCCGCGCCGACATCCGGCTCGGACTTCCGGTGCGGCGACTCAACCGAACCCCGAACGGCTGGCGCGCTGTCGTCGGTTCGACCCGCGACGAGTCCGTGATCGACGCGGACGCCGTGATCCTCGCCGTTCCCGCCCGTCCGTCGGCCCGTCTCCTCTCCGACGACGCCCCCGCGGCGTCCGCCGCGATCGGCGTCCTCGACTACGCCAGCATCGCGCTCGTCACCCTCGCCATCGAGGGCCTGGAACTGCCGCAACGCTCCGGTTTCCTCGTCCCCGCCGGTTTCGGCCACCGCATCAAGGCCGCCACCTTCTTCACTCGCAAGTGGCCGCACCTCGCCGCGTCGACGCCCGGCCGGACCCTCGTCCGTATGTCGATCGGGCGTTACGGTGAGGAATCGACCCTCCACTATGACGACAGCGACCTTGTCGCCGCCGCCGTCACCGACCTCGGTCGCGTCCTCGGCGGGCCCATGCCAACGCCGACGGCGAGCGCCGTGCGTCGCTGGGGCGGCGCCCTCCCGCAGTACGGGCCGGGGCACCTCGAACGGATCGCCCACGCCCGGCGGACCCTGACCGATCACCCGATCGCGCTCGCGGGCGCCGCCTTCGACGGTGTCGGGATTCCGGCGTGCGTCGCGTCCGGGGAAGCGGCGGCCGACACGCTGTTGGGGGCTCTCGCCGCGAACCGAAAGGTCCTGGGGGACAATCCCTGACATGTCGAGCTCGGGTAACCCGCACGCCGCGCGGATCAAGGAACTGAACGACACCATCCGATACACGATGTGGTCGGTGTTCAAAGCGGTCTCACCGATGCCGGGTGTTCGCGACGACGTCGCGACCGAGGCGGAGCACTTCCTCAATCGACTCGCCGAGCGCGACGTGACCGTGCGCGGGTGCTACGACCTGGCGGGTCTGCGGGCCGACGCCGATCTCATGATCTGGTGGCACGCCGCTGATAGTGACGAATTGCAGACGGCGTATTCACAGTTCCGTCGGACTTCGCTCGGTCGGCACCTGGAGCCGGTGTGGTCGCAGATGGCTTTGCACCGTCCCGCCGAATTCAATAAGAGTCATATTCCGGCCTTTTTGGCCGATGAGGAAGCGCGCGACTATGTGTGCGTTTACCCGTTCGTCCGCTCTTACGAGTGGTATCTGCTGCCGGACGGCGAACGGCGGGAAATGCTGGCGGAACACGGAAAGGCCGCGCGCGAATATCCCGATGTCCGCGCCAACACGGTCGCGTCGTTCGCCCTCGGCGACTATGAATGGATGCTGGCCTTCGAGGCCGACGAATTGCACCGGATCGTCGATCTGATGTGGAAGATGCGGGCCACGCGCGCCCGTCGTCACGTGCGGGAAGAGACACCCTTCTATACGGGGCGGCGTCACTCGATAACGCGGATCGTCGAAAGCCTGCCATAATAGGCAATCGCAGAGCGCGCAATCCACCGGACGGGCTGTGGCGTTCGTCGCTGTCGTCTGGTAATCCATTACTATGACAACCTCAGAGGCAACAACTACCCCAACCGGTCCGGATGGTGCCCCTCCGACCGAACTGAAGCGGGCGATCACGCCGAAGCTCCTGCTGCTGTTCATTGTCGGCGACATTCTCGGCACCGGCATCTACGCGCTCACCGGCCAGGTGGCCCTCAAAGTCGGTGGCGCGCTGTGGATTCCGTTCGCCGTCGCGTTCATCGCCGCCTTCCTGACCGCGTTTTCCTATCTGGAATTGGTCGGTAAGTATCCGAAGGCCGCCGGTGCCGCCCTGTATACCCAGAAGGCCTTTGGTGTTCACTTCCTGACGTTCATGGTGGCGTTCACCGTCATGTCGTCCGGTATGACCTCGGCCGGTTCGGCGGCGCGCGCCGTCGGTGGAACGTTCCTTCCGCAGCTGTTCTCGTTCGTTCCGACCGAGTTCGCGATCATCGCGATCGCGGTCATTACCCTCGGGATCTTCGCTCTGGTCAACCTCCGCGGTGTCAGCGAATCGGTGTGGGCGAACGTCGTCTTCACCTGTATCGAGCTGACCGGTCTGGCGATCATCATCATCCTGGGCGTCGGCGCCGTCATCGGTGGCACCGGTGACGCGAGCCGGATCATGGACTTCAACACGCAGGACCAGTCGGCGTTCTTCGCCGTCGTCGCCGGTACCTCCCTGGCGTTCTTCGCCATGGTCGGTTTCGAGGACTCCGTCAACATGGCGGAGGAGACGACGAAGCCGTCGCGCTTCCCGAAGGCCATGCTCATCGGTATGGGTCTCGCCGCGTGCATCTACATCTCGGTCGCGGTCCTCTCGTCCTGGATCCTCCCGTACGAAGTCCTCACCGCCGAGGAAGGCAGCGGCGCCCTGATCCGCGTCCTCGAAGCCGCCGCGCCGTGGTTCCCGGTCGGCATCTTCGCCGCGATCAGCGTCTTCGCCGTGGCGAACTCCGCGCTGATCAACATGATGATGGCGAGCCGTCTCGTCTACGGCATGTCCAAGGAGAAGGTCATCCCGAGCTTCTTCTCGAAGGTCGCCGCGAAGCGCCGCACCCCGTGGGTCGCCATCATCTTCACCTCGGCCCTCGCGATGTGCCTGACCGCCTACGCCGACATCGGTGTCCTCGGCGGCACGACCTCCCTGCTGCTGCTCGCCGTCTTCACGATCGTGAACATCGCGGTGCTGGTGCTGCGCAAGGACACCGTCGAGCACGCCCACTTCAAGGCCCCGACGATCATCCCGATCATCGGCGCCCTGATCAGCGCGTTCCTCGTCGGCCCGTGGTCCGGACGTGACCCGCTCCAGTACCAGATCGCCGGCATCCTGCTCGCCGTCGGCGTCGTCCTGTGGGCCGTCACCTACTTCGGCCAGAAGATGACCGCCGATCGCGAGACCGTCGACATCAGCAAGGACTAGAGGTTCGTCCCGCCGTCACGGCCCGGTGTCGGGTGGCGGGACGGTCTCGAAGCCGCCCGGCTTCGAACACAGCCACCCTTCGATTCCTTCCCAGGACGGGTGCCCCGGTCACGATCGGGGCACCCGTCCTGCCGTTCTCACGCCTTCGGTTCCGGCGCACGGGTCATCGGGACGTGCGGGATGCCGTCCTCGACGAACTCGTCGCCGTCGATGACGAAGCCGAACGAGCGGTAGAAACCCGCGACGCTGGCCTGGGCGTCGAGCCGCACCGTCGAGGTGTCACCGCAGTACGCCAGCGCCTCCCTCATGAGTGCCCCCGCCAGCCCCTCCCCGCGTCGATGCCGATCGGTGCAGACGCGACCGATCCGGAACGAGCCGTCGGGCTCCGTCAACACCCTCAGGTAAGCGACGGTCGTGCCGTCCTCGCTGATGTGCACATGACGCGTGCCGGGCTCGGTGTCGCGCCCGTCGAGTTCGGGGTAGGGACAGCGCTGCTCCACGACGAAGACGTTGACACGGATCCGCAGGATCGCGTAGAGGGCCTGAGCCGTTAGTTCAGTGAATGAGTCGGACTGTGTGATCTTCACCCGGATATCACACCACGTCACGGACCCCGTGCGGGCGGGCGTAAGGACTAAGATGCCAGTACGGTCACTACCCCCCACCCCAGGAGATCGACAATGGACGCTTCGTTGTCCGTCGAGCGGATCGCCGCGATGCGCGCCGATTTCGCCGCCGACCCGACCAATAAGCTCAGCCAGAACGCCCTGACCCGAACCTCACTGCACGATGTCGCGGCCGACCACGCGGTGCTCACCGCGATCGATCCCGCCGTCTCACACCACCTGGACGACTGGAAGGTCACCAACCAGAAGCGCAGCGGTCGATGTTGGATGTTCGCGGGCCTGAACCTGCTGCGGCCCCAGGCGATGAAGGCCATGAACCTCAAGGACTTCGAGTTCTCCCAGAACTACACGTTGTTCTTCGACAAGCTGGAACGCGCCAACTACTTCCTCGAAGCGGTCATCGATCTCGCCGCCGCCGACGAGGACGACCGCACCTTCGCGCACGTGCTCCGCACCGCCGCCGATGACGGCGGCCAGTGGAACATGTTCGTCGCGCTCGTCGCCAAACACGGTCTCGTGCCGAAGTCGGCCATGCCGGAGACGCACTCCTCCTCGGCGACCGCCGAGATGAACACCGTGCTCCGCAGCATCCTGCGCGGTGCGGCCCGTCGCCTTCGGGCCGCGTCCGCCGGAGGCGCCGACGCCGCCAGTCTGCGCGCCGTCAAGGACGAGGTCCTCGAGACCGTCCACAAGGTTCTTTGCATGCACCTGGGGACCCCGCCGACCGAGTTCGTCTGGCAGTGGAAGGACAAGGACGACCAGTTCCACCGCGACGGCGTGCTCACCCCGCGCGAGTTCGCCGACAAGTACGTGAGCTTGCCGCTGTCCGAGTACGTATGCCTCGTGCACGACCCGCGGAACCCGTACGGCCAGACGTACACCGTCGATCGTCTCGGCAACATCGTCGACGGTCCCGAGGTGGTCTACCTCAACGTCGACATCGACGTGATCCGGCAGGCGACCGCCGACACGATCGTGTCCGGCGAACCCGTCTGGTTCGGCTGCGACGTCGCACCGCAGGGCCACCGCGACCAGGGCGTGTGGGACGCGAAGCTCTTCGACTACGGCGCGCTGTACGGGGCCGAGTACCCGCTCGACAAGGCCGAACGGCTTCGCTACCAGGAGACCGCGATGACCCACGCGATGCTGTTCACCGGCGTCGACCTCGTGGACGGCGCTCCGGGCAAGTGGCGCGTGGAGAACAGCTGGGGCGACGGCAACGGAGCCTCCGGCTACTACACGATGATGGACTCCTGGTTCGGGGAGTACGTCTTCGAGGTCGCCGTCCATCGATCCCGACTGTCGGCGGAGGTCCTCGCGGGCCTGGACACCGCGCCGATCACGCTTCCCGCCTGGGACCCGATGGGATCCCTCGCCCGATGAACGCCGAAGGGGCGACCACGCCGGTCGCCCCTTCCGAACAACCGAACGTCAGGAAGCCGTCGTCATCACGACGTAGGTGACGACGGCGCCGTCCTGCTCGCATCGATGGTGCCCGCTCTCCGAGAAACCCAGCGCTCGCGTCAAGCGCAGGCTCGGCGTGTTCCAGTCCTTGACGACCGCCCGCAGCCGAATCGAGTCCGGGTCCTTCGGCGCGGCGTGGCTGCGCGCCCAATCCAGGACCACGGACGCGAAGGCGCGACCGTATCCATGGTGGACGTGGCGTGGCGCCAGGCCGACGCCGACGTCGATCAGGCCGGGGTCCTCGGCGAGGCCCGGGACGCGCGCCTCCGCACCGAGACAACAGAACCCGACCACGGCGCGCTCCTCGTCGAGGACGACCCGGTAGTCGTCCGTGGGAACCGGCGGTTCGCCGGGATCGTAGACCGCCCAGGGGCCGTCGTAGCGCCAGGTCGCGATGTCGGCGGCGTGCGCGGCCGTCATGTGCTCGACGGTCAGCGCGGTCCACGGGGTGGTGGTCATCCGCCGATGGTGCTGGGCCGCACCGCCGCCGTCCAGCGCTTTTCGTCGACCGGTCAGCTCTCGGCGGGTTCGAGCCGCATGCTGATGCTGTTGATGCAGTACCGCTGATCGGGCAGATCGCGGGGCGCGAGCCCCTCACCGCTGAACAGGTGCCCGAGGTGTGAACCGCAGTTGGCGCACCGGACCTCGGTACGGACCATCCCGTGCGAGCGGTCCTCGATGAGCGTCACGGCGGCCTTCTCGGCGTCGGCGAAGGACGGCCAGCCGCAACCGCTGTGGTACTTGGTGGAGCTGGAGAACAGCGGCGCGTCACAGGCGCGGCAGTGGTAGACGCCGACCGTCTCGGTGTCGGTGTATTCGCCGGTGAACGCCGGCTCGGTGCCGCCTTGTCGGAGCACCTTGAACTCTTCGCTGGTCAGTTTCGCGCGCCACGGATCTTCAGTCACGTCCCCACCGTAACGCGTTCGCCGGCCTCGTATACCACAGTGGCCCCGATGTCGGCGTCTTACTGTTGGATATGCGACCAATGTGGTCTCCTGTGGCGTGGAATGTGTCACCATCGACGCAATGGACCCGATCGTGAATGGGCAAGGTGGTGGGTCGATGTCCACGGCGCTACCGATCCGATTGCGGCCCACAGGCCGACAGATCGTCGCTCGGTCCGTTCGGGCGGGCCTGATGACGGCGGCGCTGCTCGCGTTGCCGATCATCGTCCTGGCGGCCGCGGCCGAACTCGAATGGGTGGAACTCATCGTTCTGCCCACCGGTTTCCTCGTCGCGGCGGTGGCGTCCGCGTCGTGGACGCGCGGTGACGGGATCGATCTCGACGAGTCGGGCGTACATCCGGTGCTGTCGGGGAAGCAGCGCCGGGAATACGCGCCCTGGCATCACATAATCGACATTCGCGCCGAACGCCGCGCGGGTCGCACCGTCCCGGTCATCTACCTGGAGTCGGGGAAGGTGTGGCGCCTGCGGGTGCCATACGACGGCATCGGCTTGGGGGCGGACGCCCACTTCGACGAGAAGTTGTCGACACTGCGGAACATGTGGGACACCTACCGCAGCTGGCAGCGCAGCGCCTCCTAGCGCTCGTCCTCAATGGCCGAATTCGAATCCGTCGAGTCCGTGGACCGCTTTGAATCCGTCGAGTCCGCCGATTCCGGCGCGACGGGATGCCGGATACCGGGATGGCCGCTGGGGAGCCGCCGCTTGAACACCCACCAGCTGACCGCGATGCACGCCGCGATCAGCGGCCATGTCAGCGCCGCGCGCGCGAATCCCAGGGCCGTCGCCCAACCGAGCCACCACAGCGGAATGAAGACCGCGAGC
Organism: Stackebrandtia soli; assembly: GCF_965137155.1. NCBI lineage: Bacteria > Bacillati > Actinomycetota > Actinomycetes > Glycomycetales > Glycomycetaceae > Stackebrandtia > Stackebrandtia soli. The sequence goes on along the minus strand of NZ_CBCRZX010000004.1, from coordinate 203,887 downwards.
CGGATCAGGTACTGGCACACCCACACCCAGCTCGCGGCGCCGTAGGACGCCAGCAGGGCTGGATCGCGACGCCATCGCCCGCCTTGGCGGAGCGCCGTCCCCACGACCACGCCGAGCAGCGGCCAGCGAATGACGATGCTGACGGCCCACGCCAGCGCGCTGCCCCCGTTGGACAACAGTTGCAGCAGAAAGAAATCCTCGGCTCGGCCGGTGTACAGCGCGATGATCCCGGCGATGACGACCCCGCCGAGACTGATGAGGACGGCGCGGGGCCTGGTCCCGCCTCGCAGACGATGGATCGCGACACCGATGCCGACCACGACCGCCGCCACGACGCTGATCGGTATCGATTGGCTGATCGCCCACGCGAGCGCGAATGCGACGGGTGGCAGGGTGGCGTCGATCGCTCCCCTCCGGCCGCCCAGGAGGCTCGCGAGGGTTTCGGGGTGCTCGCTCCGGCCGTCACTCACGCCAACACTGTAAACGCTTCTATGTCTGTTGGTTAGGCATGCCTTAGGGAGATTCCCGACACCGCTAACGGGCGGCCCGCCTCACGCGGGTTGCGGCGGGATGGCAATATGCGCTTGATGCTGGGTACTAAACGGTTGACGGACGAGGAGCTCATCAAGCTCCTGCGTCGACTCCAGCGTGTCAATTTCGGCCGGTGGAGCCAGAACGACGTGACCAGGGCGATCAGTGCCCTGGGGTGGCAGCTTCAGCACGGTGAGGTCGACGTCGGCATGTGGCGCGCCGAGACCGGCTACGAGACGGGTGCCGCGATCATCGACCGGATCCCGACCCAGGCCGGAATCAAGTCGAGCGCCGACTTCTACGCCGTCGAACTGATGCTGCTGCGCTCCGCCGTGCGCGGCCAACAGGGCGAGAATCACCGCACGATCGTGTTCCGCGAGGTGCTGCGGACGATGCTGAAGGAGTTCGGCAAACCGGACGTCCGGGGCGGCGACGGTGGACCGTGGGTTCGCTGGCGCGACTCCGTGCTCACCGTCGAACTGCACCTGCGCCGTTTCCACGGTGGCGTGAGCCTGCGCCTCCTCGCGACGGACGCCCTGGAGAAGGTCGAGGCGTACTCGATCACACGTGGGGACGTCTCCGGGTGGACGGCGTACACGAAGCTTCCCGAACTGCCGTCCGAACCGGCCGTCAACGACCTCGGCGAGTTCACGGCCCGACTGTCGGGTGTCCTCGGCGACATCGCGGGCGACGTTCCGATCGTCGACACCGCGGGCACCGTCATCCTTCGCACCAGCGACTGGTCCGCGCGTTACGTCCTCGCGACGGTCCACGGCGGGATCGACATCGAGGCGTCTGCGGCCGTCAAGGGCTCATATCGCACCGGGATGGGCTACCTCGCCGGGCTCGGCTTCCGCAAACCGAACGGCGGCGCGAATCCGAACTGGACCCGTCGCTTCGGCGACGGCGACCGCGACTCGACCCACACGGCGGCTCACATGATGGTCGACGCCTTGCGCGCCTTCGGTATCGAGGACCTGTACGACATCGTCTACGACGCGTTCACGGCCGACGGCGAGCGGATGTACCTTCCCGTCCTCGGCATCGCCAGCGCCGACTCGATGGGCTGATCGCCACGCCTTCGGCGGTCTTTCCGATTCCTAGGGGCGACTGGCGTCTCGACCCTGACCCTTGACGGTTCTTTCGCTTTCTGAGGGGGCGACTGGCGTCTTCAGCCTCACCCTCGGCGGTTCTTCCGCTTTCTGAGGGGGCGACTGGCGTCTCCACCCTCACCCTCGGCGGTTCTTCCGTTTCCTGAGGGGGCGACTGGCGTCTCCACCCTCAGACTCCCCCTCCTATCCGGCTGGGGTTGTGCATGGCTGTTCTGGTGGGCAGGGTTTGTCTACTGTGGCGTGGTTGGGCGAGTTGCGGAATCAAGCGCGTTCGCGCGATTCGCCTGACCAAGCGGACCGTTGTCCGTGGTGCCGGGGCGGAGTCGACGAGGTTGAGTCGGCGAACTCCGCCCGCTTGGGCAATGCGGCTAGTAGGCGGTGCGCATCGCGCGGTGGACTCGGGCCAGGGTGTCGTCGGCGATCGCCGAGGCGCGGGCGTTGCCGTCGCGCAGGATCGCGCGGAGTTGCGCTCGATCACGGGCGTACTCCTGGCGGCGCAGGCGTATCGGCGCGAAGTGCTCGTTCACGGCCTCGGTCAGCAGCCGTTTCAGGGCCGCCGCCCCGTCGAGTCCATCCGCGAGTTCGTGCGGGTCGTGGCCCGTGCACAGCGACGCGATCAGCAGCAGGTTCGACACCTCGGGTCGGCCCTCCGGGTCGTAGGTGATGTGTCGATCGGCGTCCGTCGTCGCCGTTCGGATCATCCTGGCCGTCTCGTCGGCGCTCGCCGAGAGAGGGATCGCGTTGGAGAGGCTCTTGCCCATCTTCGCGGAGCCGTCGAGGCCGCGCAGGCGGGGAGCCCGTGACAGCAACGCCTGCGGCAACGTGAACAGCGGTTCGTACCGGTCGTTGAATCGCCGCGCGATCGTGCGGGTCAGTTCGAGGTGTGGAATCTGGTCGTCGCCGACCGGCGCGATGTCGGCGTTGCAGAACAGCAGGTCGGCCGCCTGGTGGACGGGGTACGTGAACATGAGTCCGCTGACGGCGTCCCGTCCCGACGCGGCGATCTCCTCCTTGACGGTCGGATTGCGCGACAGTTCCGCCGTCGACACGAGACTGAGGAACGGCAGCAGCAGCTGATTCAGTGCCGGGACGGCACTGTGTGCGAAGATCGTCGACCGACTTGGGTCGATACCGACGGCGAGGTAGTCCAGCAGGAACTCCTCGACGTAGTGCGGCAGCCGATCGGCGGCGTCCCGATCGGTCAGGACCTGGTAGTCGGCGATCAGCACCAGGGTGTCGACGCCGAGGTTCTGCAATCGGACGCGGCCTTGAAGCGTTCCGAAGTAGTGCCCGACGTGCAGCAGCCCGGTCGGTCGGTCCCCGGTGAGCATCCGGAAGTCACCCGGATTGTCTTCAATGGACTGTGGGATGCTCAGTGCGTTGGGAGCGTTGACGATGGTCGACATGGCGTTCTCCGTATCGAATGCGGGCCGCCCGTGGGCGTCCCGTCAGGAGAAACGCTGCGGGCCGCCCGTGCGGACGGCCCGAAGGAAGTGTGAAATGCGCGCACTCTCAGCCGTCCGAGGACGGCCACCAGCTGGAGGTGAGGATGCGACACATGCGAACGACGGTAGCACGACCGCCGCGCCGATCGGCCGATGCTCGCCCGCGCCACGGGCGCCGATCGGGCGGTCCCCGCACTGCCGCCGCCCCTGTCCGGGTCTCCTCGTCACGCGGTCGGAGAATGTCCCGATGATCTTCGGACAACGCGACTCGGCCGTCAGATTCGGTTGGGGACCACGCGAAGCGGCCGAACTCGTCTCCGCCGACGGTTGTCTCGTCGTCGTGGACGTGCTCTCCTTCACGACCGCCGTCACCATCGCCGTCGAGAGAGGCAGCGCCGTCTATCCGTACCGCTGGCGCGACGACTCCGCGGCGGCGTACGCCGCTCGGATCGACGCGGTCCTCGCGGTCGGTCGGGCCGCCGTCACCGAGACCCACCCCTGGTCGTTGTCGCCCGCGGCGCTCGAGGCCGCTCCCGTGACGGCCCGGCTGGTGTTGCCGTCCCCGAACGGTTCGACGATCGCGGCGGCCGCCGTCGAATCCGGCGCGACCGTCGTGGCGGGCAGCCTGCGCAACGCGTCGGCGGTCGGCGCGTACCTCCGGCGCTCGGGTTACGGCACGCCCGCCCGGCCGGTGGTCGTGGTCGCCTCGGGCGAGCGCTGGTCCGACGAAAGCCTCCGGCCCTGTCTGGAGGACCAACTCGGCGCGGGGGCGATCCTGGACGCGCTGGGGGCGCCGCGCGAGCGTCTGTCGCCGGAGGCCGCCGCATGTCTCGCCGGATATCGTCCGGTCGCCGCCGACGTCAGTGATCTCGTCACCGCTTGTGGTGGCGGGCGGGAACTCGTCGAGCGGGGCTTCGACGGTGACGTCGCCGCGGCCATCGCCGTCGATCGGTCCAATGTGGTGCCGGTGCTGCGGGCGGGCGCGTTCGTCGACGCGGCCGACTAAGTGTCTGTGTGCAAGCCCTCTTCCGTCGCGAGGTTTCTCCAGGCGGCGTGGCAGGCGGAGGTGTGGGCGCATACCGGGGTTGTGTGCGGCCGTGCCGACAACGCCGCCACGTGCCGGCTGGTGGGCGCGCAGCAGGAAACTGGGTTCACGCACGGCCCTAAGGCCCGTGGGGCGCCTTCGCCGTGGTACGAGGTGGACGCGTCGCTTGCGTCGATGCCCGCATTCCGTTGTCGGTCAAGTCTTCAGGCGTACCGCAGCACGACACGGCCGTGTCGACGACGCGGCGAGATGTCGCCCGCGCCCGCGAGGCGGAAACGGAGTCCCCTGATCGCGGGCCTGTTCGACATCCCGAGGATCGCGTGAGTTCGGGGCGGGATCACGGCGAGGCGCGAGACGACGTGGGTGCCGGTCCAGGACGCGCCCGGCGGTGGTCACGTCACCGCCGGCGTCCATCCATGATGGTTCGTCCGGGCGTCATCTCCGTTCGGGACCGGTCTCGTCGGCGAACGCCAGGCCCAGCAGCGCCAGTTGCGCCGATTCGAATCGTCCCTCGACGGTGGCCTCCACGTCGAACTCGTGACGGGTGGTCGGTGGGTATCCGATGAGCTCCGCCGCTCGGCTGGGGGTGGGTCGAAGCGACGCCTCGCGGGACTCCCACAACAGCACCGCGCCCCACCTGTCGGTGTCGGAGTCGGAGATCCACGTCTTCAAACGCAATCCCGGCACCTCGGCGAACGCCGCGACCGATTCGTCGCGCAGGTATCGGCGCAGCGACCCGATCGTCTGATCCGACTCCGCGAGCTCCCACCAGAGGATGACGACGTGCATGGTTGGTCCTTCCCATCGGCGATGGATCGCATTGTGGCAGACGCGGGAGGACCTCGATCCGGCTCCGGCCGCCGGGCGCGCCTTCGTCACCCGATCGGGTCAGCGGGGGGCGCTGTTCGCGGACGCGGACGCGGTCGCGGCGCGCAAGCCGCGCAGCAGCAGCCTCGGATCGCCGAGTTTGGCGCGCAGCGACCGTTCCAGGCCCGCGATCGGGGTGAGGTTCTGTGGTGCGCGAGGGTCCTTGTGCGGCGAGGACGCCAGCCGGGGCAGGACGGCGGCGGACGCGTCCGCGAGCTCCATGACGTCGGAGATGTCGAGGTCGGCGGCGCACTCGAGACGCGCGATGCCGGCCCACGCTCCGTCACCGCCGCCCGGCAACCTCAGGTACCAACTGTGCCGCCGCCACGGCGTCTCCAACAGGAACACGGGCGTGCGCTGCCCCGGCTTCAGTTCGTCGATGACGCGCGCCTGCTCGTCGGGCAGATAGCGGCGCTGGTGGGACTTGACGAAGCCGACCGCGCGCATCAGGTGCGCCCGTTGACGCAGCGAGCCGTCGATGACGAGGAGGTCGCGCGATCCCGGTTCGGCCAGCTCCGCGACCTCGACCTCCAACAAGGACAGACGATCCTGGACCGCGTTGACGAGGTCTCCGGGTTCCTCCGCGTTGACGCGATGTCCCCGGTAGACGGCGATCCGGCCCGCCGCGACGTCGCCGTCGGCAGCGGCCGAGAAGAGGCCGCGTTCGACCTTCGTCGCGGCGATCCTGGCGGCGGGCGAGTCTCCGTCGAGCTGGCAGACCACGACCCCGGCCGCGTAGGACGCGCACAGGCCCGGAAACGGCGTCGGTTCGTCGGTCTGGATGTCGATCCGGGCGTCGAGACGACGAACGCCGTCGACGAGGAGGACGCGCGGCGGGGCGGCCGACGCCGGGGGAGGCCCCAGCGGACGCCAGTCCGCGCCGGAGAGCTCCACATTGACATCGAGCTTGGCCCGGCTGGAGTCACCGACTCGATCGCCGGTGTCGGCGTAGCCGGGATCCCAGGCGTTGACGGTGATTCGCATCGGTGTGGCCGCTTTCAAAATCGTCGAGGACCGTCATTCTATCCACAGTGCCAATTGCGGTTGCCGATCAATCCTCCGATTTGGTCACGCGAGAACCGAAGGCGTCCTTGCTGACCTCGAAACGGACCGGTATCCGCTCGGCCAGGGCCGCCACGTGGGTGATGACGCCGACCATGCGATCACCCGAGTCGGCGAGGCCCTCCAGCGTCGCCGCGACCTGGTCGAGCGTCGCGGCGTCGAGCGTTCCGAAGCCCTCGTCCAGCAGGATCGCCTCCAGGTTCGCGCCCTGTGACGACATGCCCGACAGCTGCTTCGACATCGCCAGGGCCAACGCCAGGGAGGCCGCGAAGGTCTCGCCGCCGGAGAGCGTGCGCACGGGCCGGGTCAAGTCCGCGTCGTGATGGTCCACCACCAGGAAGTCGTTGTCCTGATACGCCAGATCGTATTGGCCGCCGGTGATCTGACGCAGGATGCCCGAGGCACCCGCGACGAGGTCGTCGAGCGCCTCGGTGAGGAGCCAGTTGACGAACTGGCGCGTCCCGAGGTGCTGGTGCAGCTGCTTGGCGACGCGGGCGCGGTCGAGCTGTTCGGCCCGCTGCTCGCTGAGCGTGCTGAAGGCCGCGCGTTGTTCGGTGATCCGCCGTAGGTGGTCCTCGGCGGCGACGGCGCCCGCGGCGATCGCAGCGACGTAGTCGGCGCCTGAACCGTCGTGGATGGGGGCCAGCCCCGCCTCGGTGAGGAGCCGCGCGAGCTCGTTGCCGAGGACGCGACGTCGCGACGTCAGCTCCGCGGCCTGCTCGGAGAGTTCGGTGCGGCGTCGCTTGCGTTGCGCCAGTTCGGACGCGGACCACGTCGTGAGCGTCCGCCACGACGCCGCCAGGTCGCCCCGGTCGGTCGGCGGCGGCGAGAGGCGTGCCACCTTGTCCCGGTGGTGGTCGTACTTCTGCCACTCCGTCGCCAGTCGGGCGGCCGTCTCATCGCGACGGCGCTCGGCTCGGCGCAGGGCGTCACGGGCGGCGCGGATCTGACCGGCCGCCGCGTCCAGCTCGGTCGCGGTCTCGTCGGCTCGGCGGCGCACTTCTTCCAGCTGGCGCCGGTCCGGCGCCTGCGCGAGGAGTTTGTCGTTCTCCTCCTTTTCGATGAGCCGTTCGTCGAGCCGTGTCCGGTAGTTCGCGGCCGTCAGCTGAGCCTGTCGAGCCGCCCGGTCTGCTTCGGAGTGCTCGGTCTTGGCGCGTTTGAGGAGTGCCTCGTGGTCGCGCAGTTCGTGCGCCTCGCCGTCGTCGGGGAGCTCCGCGACGGGGCGCGCGCACACCGGGCACGCGTCTCCGGGGGACAGGTCGGCGCGTAGGGTCTCGGCGAGCCGGCCCAGCTGCGCGTGGCGGAGCGCGTCCTCGGCCTCGGTGACCGCCTCGGCGGCCGCTCGGGCGGTGGTCTCGGCCGCGTGTGCCTCCGTTTCGGCGCGTTCGGTCAGCGGCTGGCCCTTCTCGATGCTGTCGGCCAGTTCGTCGGCGCGATCGTAGGCGCGCAACTGTTCATCCACCGTGGACACATCAATGGTGGAGCGTTCCTGGCGAAGCCGCTGTTCGCCCTCCTCGGCAGAGGTGACGACGTCGGCCGCCGCCTTGGTCTCATCCGTGGCCTCGGCGAGTTCCGCAGCGAGGGCGTCCACATTGTCCGGGGTTCGGATGTAGGTCAGGATGGCGTGCTCGGCGTCGACCTCCGCGACGGCGCGGTCGATCGCCTCGACCTCCGCCGCGACACTGTCGAGTCGCGGGACCGCCTCGCGCACCGTACCGTCGAGCTCCTTGAGGCGTTCGATCCGCTCGGCTGCCGCGGTCAGGTCGGCGTCCTCGATCTGCGGCAGCGCCGAGAGCTGCTGATCGAACAGTCGCACCGTCGTCTCGGCGTCACGGGCCCGTTCCCCGGCCACGGTCTGGATGTCCCGGTACACGCTGTACCCGAGCAGGTTCTCCAGGATCTTGCGACGCTCGGCACCCGACGAGTGCAGGAACTCCGCGAAGGCGCCCTGCGGCAACAGGACGCACTTGGTGAACTGCTCGAACGGCAACCCGATGATTCGTTCGGCGTGTTCGCTGACGCCCTTGGCGGAACTCGTCAACGACGTCCCCAGCAACGCCGCGACATTGTCCAATTCGGATAGTTTGGTCTTCTCGGGGAGCAGTTCCATGCCCGCCGCCGACGTCGTGACCTTGCCCTTGCCCCCGCGTTTGACGACCCTGGTCGCCACGTACATCCGCTGGTCGGCGCGGAACACGAGCTGCACCTTGCCGGACGTCGCGGAGGGCGCGAGTGCGTACTCGATGCCCGCGCCCCAGCGCGGTACCCGCCCGTACAGCGCGAAGCACATCGCGTCGAGCACCGTCGACTTACCGGAACCGGTCGGGCCGATCAGCGCGAAGAAGTCCGTCTCGGTGAAGTCGACGGTCGTGCGTTTTGCGAACGTCCCGAAGCCTTCCATCTCAAGCCGCAACGGACGCATCAGGCGTCGACCTCCTCGGTGATGGTGTGCACGTTGTCGTAGAGCTCGTCGAACAGCGCGGCGACGGCGGGGTCGTCGTGGCCGCGCTCGTCCAGGTATTCGGCGAACAACTGCCGTGGAGTGCGGCCCGCTCGCGGCGCGCGCTGCTTCCCGTCCGCGCGTTCCGTCATCGATGGATCGATGTGGACGGACAGCGCCTGCGGGAAGAGCTCCTGCACCTCCTCGCGCAGTCCGGCCCTCGGCTTCTCGCGAACGTACACCCGCAGCCACGCTCGTTCATCCACTGTGGCTTCGGTGAGTTCGGCGACCGTTCCGCGCAGCGTCGCCAGCGGCGCCGCCGCCTTGATCGGGATGTGTCGGACCCGTGCCGGGACGTCGACGGCGACGTCGACGATCAGGACGCCGGGTGTGTACGTCTCCTCGCCGAAGTCCACCGCGATCGGCCCGCCGCTGTAGTGCACCGGGCACGGCGCGGCCGTGATGCGTTGGCGGCGATGGAGGTGGCCGAGCGCGACGTAATGCGTCGACGGCGGGAAGATCGTCGCCGGGACCGCGTAGTCGGCGACGGTGTGGGCCTCCCGCTCCCCGCCGCCGACGCGCCCGCCGACGACCGTGAGGTGTCCGGTGATGAGGTTGATCGTGTCGGGGGAGAAGGAGGCCGACAGCTCCGCGACGAGCCGTCGCAAATGGTCGGTGTAGGACTGCCCGGCCTCGGCGGCCGTCAGGTTGAACAGTTCGGTCGCCCGCACCGCGTAGCGCTGCGACACGAACGGCAGCGCCGCGCACGTCCAGCGTTCGCCGCCGTCGGTCGTCCCGGTGATGATGTGGTTGTCCCGACCTCGGACCGTGCCGCGCAGTTGAATGCCGGCCGCGTCGGCCCAGCCGCGCAGGGCGTCGATGGCCGCGCCGTTGTCGTGATTGCCCGCGACGGCGATGACCTGCGCGCCGGTCGCGCGCAGGGCCGACAGGGTCCGCACCAGGAGCCGTTGGGCGTCGGCGCGGGGCGCCGCCGTCTCGAACAGGTCACCGGCGACGATGACCAGGTCGGGTTTCTCCTCTTTGGCGATCGCGATGAGTTCCGCGAACACCGCGACCTGCTCGTCCATCCGGGGCTGCTTCTTCAGCGTCGCCCCGACGTGCCAGTCGGAGGTGTGCAGGATGCGCATACGTGGCTACCTTTCGTACCGAAGGCGCGTGCTTGTCGGGTGCGTCCGAACGTCACGGATCGTGAGCGTCGGAGGCGGTCGTCGCTGGATCGCCGCGAGCGGCGGTGCCGCCGAACGCGAATCGTCATGGTCAGAACGGGATGTCGTCGTCGTCCTCGGCGAGCGCGAACGGGTCGACCCCCTGGGTCACCGACCGCAGCGCGGACGCCGGTGGCGCGCCCGCCTCGGCGGGGCGGGTCGCCCACGCGGGGAACGGGAAGTTGACCACCAGCGGAACCGGGAGTTCGGGCTGCGCGACGAACATCGTCCCCGGCTTCGCCATCAGGGCCCGTTGCCGCTGTCCGGTGGCCAGGAAGCCGTACTCCGGTCGACCCGCCTCGGCGGGGTCGAGCCGTCCGACGACGCGGATCGCGCTGTTGGCGGCGATGCGCCGCTCGACCTCGCTGGCGGTCTGTTGCGCGCCGATCAGGATCACGCCGAGCGAACGTCCACGTTCGGCGATGTCGAGAAGGATCTCCTTGATCGGGCTCGTGCCATCGCGCGGGGCGTACTTGTTCAGTTCGTCGAGGACGACGAACTGAAGCGGCCGAGCCGATCCGGCCTTCTCCTTGCGTTCGAACTCGGTCCGCAGGGTGACGCCGACGACGAAGCGTTGCGCCCGATCGGGAAGGTTGTGCAGGTCGACGATGGTGACCTGGGCGTCGTTGTCGGCCTGAACGCCGTGCACTCGACGCGGCGGCAGATCGCCCCGCACGAGCCGGCCGATGTCGCGTGTGGACGATATGATGCGTCGAATGAACGCGTTGGTCGTGCCGAGTCCGACCGCCGTTCCCGCCCAGTCGCCTCTTGTGTCCTCATCGGATAGACGGTCGACGATCAGATCCACCAGCTCGTTGTACGACGAGACCAGCTGACCGTCGATGACCGCGCCGCCGTCGTCCTTCGGCTTCGCCTCCCGGTACAACTTCGCCGTGACCTGGTGAACCACCATCGTGTACTGCTGGCGCTCGTCGTCCGCGTCGGCGAACACGAACGGCAGCAGGCGATCCGCGCAGAACTGCGCGATCGTCCAATAGAACGACTCCACCCCGGTCGTGCGGCAGGCGACGTCCGGAACGCCGTTGCGGTCCCCCGTGCGAGCCGGAGCGAGCACCGTCACCGACGAGAACGCCTTCGCGGGAAGCCCGAGCCGTTCGTAACTCGATCTCAGGGTCGCGTCCAAGCGCGTGTTGTCGTGATCGAGCAGCAGGAGGTCCTCGCCCTTGACGTTGAAGATCAACGCCTTCGTGTTGACCGCCTCCGGCCCGAGCGCCTTCGAATGCAGCAGCGAGTAGAGCAACCAGGTCGCGAAGCTCGTCTTCGTCGCGATCCCGGAGATGCCCGAGATCGACACGTGCGCGCCGCGCGTCCCGTCCAGGAAGTCCGCGTTCAGGAAGACCGGCTCCCCGTCGCGGCTGAATCCGAGCGGGATCTGCCGCGTCATCTGGTCGAAGTAGAGCGCCCCGTCCCGGTCCGCGCCGGTGGCGCGTTCAACGATGTCACCGGGGCACGGGGGAACGAACACCTCCGGTTCGACCCGTGTCACCGTGATCTCGGCGGCCTCCTGGACCTGCGCGGGCAGGTGACCGTCCGAAATGTCGAACACGTCCGAATCGAACTGTGCCCCCTCGTGACGTGACCGCACCGATGTCACGACTCCGGAGACCGTCACCGGCTCCCGGCCAGGAATCCGCCGCCGCGTCACCACCACGTCATCGAGTTGCAGGTACGCGTCAGGTGCGATCGCCACCCAGAACGTCAGTGGGGTCGCGTCCTCCGTGCCGAGCACACGCCCGACGATGTCCTTGGCTTCAGCCATGCCGTCCATCATCGCAGCCGGGCATATCGCAGTATCAGGTTGCCGTCGGCGTGGATCACGTGCCGCAGATCGAGACCGCGCGGCGGCGACGAGACCCCCGCGACGATCCGTGGTGCGCCCGGACCCGCCAACAGCGGCGATACCGTCAGGCACAACTCATCGAGTCGATCCTCGGCGATCAACGCCGCGAGCGTGTGCGGCCCGCCCTCGCACAGGACCTGGCGCAGACCCCGCGCCGCGAGAGCGTCGACCGCCGCTCCCATCTCTACATCGGACTCTCCGGTGACGATGACGTCGGATACCTCCCGCAGCGGGTCGATGGCCGAGTCCGGAGCCGCCGCGCACGTCAGCACGATCGGCCGGACGGGCGCCTCCGTGAAGATCGGCGCCGCCGGATCGAGCGCGCCCGACCTCGTCACGATCGCCATCACCGGATGCTCCGCCATGCCGTTGGCCGTTCGCCAACGCCGCCGCTCCTCGTCGAGCCGCAGACCCGCGTAGCCCTCGCTGCGAACAGTGCCCGCCCCCGCGACCAGCACGTCGCATCGCATCCGCAGGATCTTGAAGACCCGTTTGTCGGCACCGCCCGACAAACCGCCGGAGAGGCCGTCGAGCGTCGCCGCGCCGTCGGCGCTCGACACCATGTTCGCCCTCGTCCACGCCCCCTTCGCTTCGGGCGGTGGCGCGTACAGGTCGATGAGGTCGTCCGTGTCGAGCGCGTCGACCGGTTTCGGATGAATGAGCCGCATGACCGCTATTGTCCATACCGGTATGACAAGACGCCTCGTCCGCCGTTCCGGCGCGTCCGCCACACCTCAATGGAACGGCCAGGTGGTCGGCGTCATAAGGCCCGATCGCCCCTTGACGCCGCGAGCGGCCGACTGCCATCCTGCTAACGAACAGTGCGATCCCTCGGGGGAAGACCGGTCAAAACCCGGCGCTGACCCGCAACGGTAGACGCAGGCGGTCCCGCACGACCCCGCGTGAGCCCGAATACCCGTGGATCGTCCGCCCCCCGGCGACCGGCACGCCCGCCCGTCGCCTGTTACTCCCGTCGAGGTCTGCGGGATGGCACCGTGGAGACGGACGCTGCCGTCTTCACGTCGGCGGTGTCACCCTCCACGTTCCACCCTCGGCCCGGCCTTGCCATGAAAGGCCAACCATGTCCGTACTGAGAACCCTCGGCCGCGTCGCCGTCTCGGCGACCGCCGTCGCCGTTTCGATGGCCGTCGCGGCGCCCGCGACCGCCGCCAACCCGACCGCCGGTCCAGGAGCCGCCACCTGGCTCGCCTCCCAGTCCACCGACGGCGGCTTCGGCGACGCCGGTCTGACCGCCGACGCGATCTACGGTTTCGTCTCCGCCGACGTCGCGTCGGGCGCCACGGCGGCCGCCCTCGACTGGCTGGACGACCCGGAACTCATGACCTCCTATGTGGGGGACGAGGCGTCCGGCTTCCGCGCGCCGCAGCTGGGCAAGATCCTTCTCGCCGTCGAGGCCGGCGGCCGGGACGGTACCGACTTCGCCGGGCTCGATCTCGAAAGCGCCCTGCGCGGTCTGGAAGATGCCGACGGCGTCTTCTCCGGCGGATACAGCTCACCCCTCGGCCAGGCGTTCGCCATCCTCGCGCTCAGCCAGACCTCCGGCGGCGCCTCCGCCAACGCGGTCGCGGCGCTCGCCGCCGCCCAGTGCGACAACGGCGCCTTCGGTTGGAGCCTCAGCGGCGGAGTGTGCGACGGCGACGTCGACTACACCGGTTACGCCGTCGCCGCGCTCCTCGCGGCCGGCGAGTCCACCGCGTCGTCGGCGGGCCTCGACTGGCTGGAGTCGCAACAGCACGAGAACGGCTCCTTCGTCGCCGGGTTCACCGGCGCCCCCGAGAACAGCAACTCCACCGCGATGGCCGGTCAGGCGCTCGCGTCGGGTGGCCGCGACGCGGCGGCGGCTAAAGCCGTCACGTTCCTGGAGAGCCTTCAGATCCAGTGCGACGCGACCGCCGACGTCGGCGCCGTTCCTTACGCCGTCGACAATCCCGGCGTCATGACGATGGCGACCGCGCAGTCGATCCCGGCCATGACCGGCGAGGGTCTCGCCGAGTTGACGTCCGCGGACGACACCGCCGATCTGCCCGTGCTCGACTGCGACGGCGACACCGGTCCGAGTGAGCCGTCGACGAGCCCCGTCGTGGACGGGACGAAGACGCTGCCCAAGACCGGTGCGACGCTGACCTTCCCGCTCGTGGTGGGCGCGATCGCCGTCGTGCTCGGCGCGGTGCTCTTCGGCCTGTCTCGACGCCGGTCCGCGTAGCGAACCCGACGAAACTCGACAAGGGAGGGCTCGCTCCGAATCGGGGCGAGCCCTCCCTCCCTTCCACGACCGTTTGCCGCACCCGTCGCCACGTCACCGCCCGGGCACGCTTCCGTGAGGGTGCGATCTCGTCCCAGAATGGTTGCCATGAAACGGAAGAAGACGAAGCGGAGCCCACTGTCGTCGCTGTGAACGGTGAGCGTTGGGACCGCGGCGATCTCCGGGACGGTCGGAGTTCTCGCGTTCGTTCACCTGCGCTTGGGACCAGGGTTCCCCGGGGATCGGCGCGGAAGCGAACATCCACCGCCACCGTGACGGGCGTGGTGTTCGTCGTCGCCGGCGCCGTGGCGATCACCGCCATCGGCTGCCGACCCCGTCGGCCCGGTCCGAGAGACTGCGCGGTCTGTTGAAGGAGTCGTCCGAGCTCTTGGAGGAGCTGAAGGCGAGCTGAGCGCTCGAAGCGCCGCGTTGCAACGGTTGCGGCAGGAAGTCTCGCAGGAAGAAGCGACGAGCAAGCTCAAACGGGGACGAGCCCGAGGCGGGTCACCCGGCTCCTGCGGGCGGAGATGGCGGGCCAGGCCAAAAGGAGCTTCTGGCGGGGCCCGTTGATCAGTGTGCGGCCTGGCGTTCTACGGCCCGGGCATCCTCGCCCGGGAGCTGTGGGAATTCTGAGCCGATGGCCCTTTCAGCCGAATGGCGGCCGCCGCCGTCGAGGCTATCGTTTCGCCGACAAGGGGAACGGTCGCTTCACGACGCCGGAGCGGACCTGCCAGCGGGTGCCCGCGGCGAGGCCGTCCGCGAGCATCCGCTCCAGGCGTGATCCTCGGGGGAGTTCGGTCGGATCCACGTCGCCGACGCGGTTGAAGACGAACAGCAGGACATCCTTGCGGCCGTTGGCATCCGCGTATGGAGAGGGCGGCGTCAACGCGAACAGGTCCTGCAACGCGATGATGTTGGACGTCGTGTCGAGCCCGGTTCGCAGTTGCGGATCGAGCAGCCAGGAGCTGCACGTCAGGGTGGCGGGCTCGGCGAAATGCTCCGGGAAATGCCGTGCGAAGAAGTCGTCCACGAGGGCCAGGGAAGCGGCGCAGGCCTGGGGCGACATCGGGCCGCCCTCGCCGGGGATGTGCACGCCGAGTTTGAGATCGCCCGGCGCCAGGCCCGGGAAGCCGTCGTCCTCACGGACGCGCTCGATCGCGTACTCCAAACGCCCCAACTGATACAGAGATCCTCTGAAATGGAGCGTGAACCAGAAGGCCACCGAGAGGCCGGGAACGCCGTAGCGCGCCCGATTCAACCGCAGTTTCTCGCCGAGGTTCGCGAGCGTCGCCCACGTCACGTCCTCGCCGATCCCGCGAGACGCGTGGAACGCCAGGGTCGTCGGCAGCGCGGCGAGCAGCGCGTACAGGTACGCGAATCGACCCTTGTGGCCCGTCGACTCCCCGAGACGCGGCCAGACGATCATGTCCGTGCCGCCCATGTCCCCGACCAGTTGCCGGTAACAGCGCTCGACCAGCCACCACAGCTCCGGGTCGGCCCGCGGATCCGGGCGCGCCGCGACCGCCGCGTCGATGTCGATCTCGTCCACGCCGAGCCGGTTCAGGATGTCGCGCGTCTCCTTCGCCGTCGGGATCGGAGCGGGCCCCGGCACGTCCACGGCGTTCCACGTGTCGTACCAGGCCGCGGACTCGGGAGCCAGTCCCAGGGTCGCGCGAACGCGCGTGACATCGATCATGTTCACCATCTCAGCGCAGTCCGGGTGTCGCCGTCAACGCGACGAGGCTCACGCCCGTGGTCGTCCCGTTGGGCGGTTCACGGCGGGGCACTCTACCCTCAAGGCGTGAAACGGTTCCTCACGCGAAGCTGGCTCATCCGCCATGCCCTCGCGCTGGTGCTGATCGCCGCGTTCGTTGGTCTCGGGTTCTGGCAGCTCGGGCGGGCCAGTGAAGGCAACGCCATCAGCTGGGCCTACACCTTCGAATGGCCGTTGTTCGCCTTGTTCGTCGTCGGGCTGTGGGTCCGCGAGGTGCGGGACGAACTGCGCGCCTCTCGCGGAGAGATCGTCACCGAGCCGCCGCTGACCTCCCCGTACTCGGCGGCCCGCCAACCCGTCGCCGTCGCCGAGACCACCGGAGACGACGAGACGGACGCGTACAACCGTTACCTGGCCTGGCTGTCGGCCAACCCCGATCGCAGCCCCCACGAATACCCCGGTGAGGACACCCATGGATGACAAAGCGATTCGATCGGCGTTGATCCGCTACCGCGTGCTGGCGTGGCTCGTCGGGCTCCTGCTCATCACGCTCGTGTTCGTCGCGATGCCGATGAAGTACCTGTTCGACAACGAACTGTTGATGGCGCCCGTGGCGATCACCCACGGATACGGCTACATGCTGTACCTCGTCGTCGCCTTCGACCTGGCCCGGCGCGTCGAATGGCCGCTCTGGCCGAACATGGCGCTGCTGCTTCTCGCCGGCACGATCCCCGTCGGCTCGTTCTACGCCGAGCACCGCGCTCGACGGTCCGTCATGGAACTACTCGACCGTCGCGCCGCCGACGTGGAATCCGAACCCGTCAGCTCATCGTCGTAATCTGCGCGGTCGGTCCATCGGACCACCACACCTCGACGGTGACGACCACGTCCGCCTTGTAGAAGTAGATGACGAGCTCGTCCTCGGACACCTGCTCGACGTCGACCGTGTACCCGTCGGCGGGGCTCGCCGACACGAAGACCGCCTCCGTCGGGCGGACCTGAACCGTCGTCGTTCCGCCCTCCGTGCCAAAGGTGCCCTCGTACGTCTCTTCGTCGACCTGATACCACTTGTCGACTCCGTCAGGCGGCGGCTCGGTCGTCGGCGAGGACTCGGGTGAGGACGACGACGGCGATGGCGACTCGGGAGCGGGCGCCTGATGCGTGGTCGTCGTCGGAGGCGGGGAGGAGGTCGGCTCCGGTTCCGGGTTCGTTGGCGGCGGAGACGATTCCGCGGTGTCGGCCACGAGCACGTCCGTGCGCGCCGGATGCGGTTGCCCCGCGAACACCGCCGACATCCCAAGCCACGAACCGATCGCGGCGACCGTCGTGACCGCCAACCACGAAAAAGCGGCGGCGAGGCGACGGAGCCAGGATGCCGGGGGGACCATGTGGCCATCTTGTCAGAAGCCGTGGCACAACGGTAGAGTGCCGCCGTGGCTGCCGTGCTGTTGGTCGAGGACGACGCGAATGTTCGTGCTGCCCTGACCCGCGCCCTGACACAGGCCGGGCACCGCGTCGCGGCCGAACCGACCGCGATGAAAGGGCTGCGCGCCGTCTCCGCGCAAAGCCCCGACGTCGTCATCCTCGACCTCGGACTGCCCGATCTGGATGGTGCCGACATGCTGCGGATGCTGCGCGGAGTGTCCGATGTGCCCGTCATCATCGCCAGCGCCCGCCGCGCCGAATCCGACATCATCGCCCTGCTCAACGCCGGTGCCGACGACTACGTGACGAAGCCGTTCTCGGCCGCGCACCTCCAGGCCCGCATCAGCGCCGTACTGCGCAGACGGGAGACGGCGATCCCCGTCGACGCGGTCCTCACCGTCGGCCCGCTCTCGGTCGACCCGGCCCGGCACACCGCCACACTGGACGGACAAGAGCTGGAGCTGACGAGACGCGAGTTCTCGCTCCTGGCATACCTCGCCCGGCACACCGGCCGCGTCGTGTCCAAGCAGGAACTTGTGGAACAAGTATGGAAGCAGCCCTATATCGGCGCCGAGGCGACGGTGGACGTCCACGTGTCCTGGCTGCGACGCAAACTCGGCGAGACGGCCGCCAGACCGCGACTACTGCGCACCGTCCGAGGCGTCGGCATCATGATGACCGATGAGGGCGGATGAGATGGGCACTCGCCAAGGTCGCCATCGCGACGACGCTCATGGTGGCCTTGGCGTTCTGCATACCGCTGGCTCTCGTCATGCGGCAGGTCGCCGAGGACCGGGCCCTCTCGACCGCGCGTGAGTCCGCCGCCGCGATGGTGACCGTCCTCGCCGTCACCGACGACACCGTGGCGCTGCGCCGCGCCATCGCCTCCGACTCCGCCGGAGCGGACGGCCGGATGGCGGTGCACCTCCCCGCGGGCAAGACCATCGGCCACAGCCACACCGACCGCGAGGTCGTGGACCGGCTCGCCGCCGACACCGGGACCACGATGATCGGTACCGCCGGAGGCGAGGTCCTCCTGCGAGCCGTTCTGCTGCCGGAGGACCGCGTCGCCGTCGTCGAGGTGTTCATCCCCGACGAACTCCTGACGCGTGGCGTCCCGACCGCCTGGCTCACCGTCGGGGCGATCGCCGTCCTGCTCGTCGCGTTGTCCGTCGCGACGGCCGATCGGCTCGGCGCGCGCGTCGTCCGCGCCAGCAGGTCTCTCGCCGAGGCCTCCTCGAAGCTCGGGGCTGGGGACATCGCCGTCCGCGTCGAACCCGCCGGTCCGCGTGAACTGGTCGGAGCGGGGGAGGCGTTCAACACCATGGCGGATCGCGTCGTCGCGCTCCTCGACAACGAGCGCGAACTCGCCGCCGACCTGTCGCACCGCCTGCGCACGCCGCTCACGGCGTTGAAGCTCGACGCGGAGGTGCTCGGGGACGGCCCCGACGCCGCCCGCATCCAGTCCGCCGTCGACGCCCTCGAGTCCGAGATCGACGCGGTGATCGCGGGCGCGCGCCGGTCGGTCACGGAGCGGACGACCCAGTTGTGCGACGTCAGCGAGGTCGTCGAGGACCGGATGGCGATGTGGGGTGTGCTCGCCGAGGACCACGGGCGACGGTTCCACCTGTCGGGGACGAACCGTCAACTTCTCGTGGCGATTCCGCGAGACGATCTAGTGTCATGCGTGGATGCATTGGTGGGCAACGTTTTCGCGCACACCCCGCAGGACGTGGCCTTCGCCGTCGAGATGGACGCGGACAGTGGCCGGCTGATGGTCGAGGACGCCGGTCCCGGCATCGACGACCCGGTCAAGGCGTTGACGCGCGGTTCCAGCGGAGCCGGTTCGAGCGGTCTCGGCCTGGACATCGTCGCGCGCACGGCCGCCGCCGGTGGCGGCCAACTCGACATCGGACGCAGCGGCATGGGCGGCGCCCGGATCGTCTGGACGTTCGGCAACTCGGTGCTGAGGGACGGTCAGCCCGTCGCGGGTGTCCGTGGTGGGCGGCCCCGCAAGGTCACCGTGAAATGGCGTAAGAAGGTCGCTCAGTAGGTTCGGTGCCCGCCTTTCGGCCGAGTCCGAGGTGGAAGCCGGGTCAGTCGTCTCAGCCGCGCCCGATCGCGGAGGCCGATGTCGGCGGAACCGTCCGCCCGGTCCGATGCGGCTCGTTGTCGGCGGACCGCTCGCGCGACCCTCACGAATGTCGTGTGCGACTCGCCTCCCGCGTTTTCCGGTGCGGCCCTTCGTCGTGAGGCGACGAAAACGGGCCGCCCCGGTTGGGGACGGCCCGTTCAACGCTTCGTGACGTCAGTCGTCGTTACCGGATTCCTCGTCGCCGTCGTCCTCGGCGTCCGGCGCCGGCAGGTAGCTGCCTTCGAGGAACTCCTCCCACGACATGTCGTAGGCCGTGAAACCGTCCCCGTACGGGAGCTCGACGCCCGTGCCCTTGACGACGACCGGGTCGCCCAGACGGGTGAAGTTGTAGATCCACTCGGCGTCGTCGGGGGCGACGTTGACGCAACCGTGCGAGACGTTGCGGGTGCCCTGATCGCCGACACTCCATGGCGCGGAGTGGATGAACTGGCCGCTCCAGGTCAGGCGCTCGGCCCACTGGATGTCCGTGCGGTAGCAGTCGTCGCCCTCGACCTTGCCGCCGCACGCGGCGGTCGTGTCGAAGACCGTCTCGGCGAGCCGCTCCATGACGATCATGGTGCCGGAGTAGGACGGGGTGCTGTCCTTGCCGAGGCTGATCGGCGCCGTCTTGACGACCTCGCCGTTCTCGGTGGCCGTCAACTGCTTGGTGGCGTTGTCGGCCTCGATGTGGCGCGTCGTGGAGCTGATGTGGATCGTCCCGCTGATGTCCTGCATTCCGTACAGTCCGTCGCCGAGCGGGAGACCGCCGAGGCCGAGCCGGACCTTGACGACGCTGCCGGGCACCCAGAATTCCTTCGGGCGGTATTCGAGGTGGTTTCCGCTGAACCAGTGCCACGCGCCCATCTGGGGCGGGTCCGATTCCACGAACAGGCGGCGCTCGACGTCGTCGCGCTTGTCCTCCGGGACGGAGTAGTCACGTGGGAAGTCGATCATGATCGGCATGGCGTTGCCGTACTCGTATTCGGAGCTGTTCCACAACGAGGCGCCCATCCGGTTACCCGGGCTCGCCATCGTGGTGAAGGACGTCTCGCTCTCGGCGGGGATCTCGTGCTTGTCGAGAGCGACGGCCCGCGCGGTGTACGTCGTCTCGTAGGACAACGGTTCCGCGGGCACCCAGGTCGAACCGTCGGCGCGCCAGTCGCCCTCGACGGTCTCGCCATCGGCGGAAGTCAATGTCAGGGTGGTGAGTTCCCCGTCTTCGACGCTGACTTCCAGCTCGGTGGTGACGGGGGCGTCCTCGGTCTCGTTCTCCGGCGTCAGCGTGATCTGCGCGGCGGAGTCCAGTTCCTCGAGGTCCGGGGCCCCGACAAAAGTCGCGGAGTTGCCACAGGCGGTCCCTACGAACAAGACGGCGGTCCCGGTGCTGACCAGCATCAGGGTACGGCGGCGGAAGCGGCTTTCCATGAGTAGCAACGGTACACACCGCCCCTGACCGACCGCCCGAGCCGTTGACGTCATTTGGCCGTCTCGGCGCCCGGTTCAAGCCGTTATGTGTCGGTTCGACATCGACGTTCATCATCCGAACGGGCAATGGGTGTTGGCCGTTCGGCGTTGATGGTGATCAACGCATCGACACGTGCACGTGGTTGGTGTGGTCGCTGGACGGATCGCCGCCGCCCCCGTTGTACGCGATCCAGCCTTGAGCGGGATCCCAGTACTGGTTGTACCAAATGACGTACATGACGCCGAGTTCCTGCGCGTACTGGACGAACCACCCGGCGAGATTGTCCCCGTAGGCCTTGTCCTCACCACCGGCGACGCCGCCGAAACCTCCCGCCTGGGAGGAGAAGTCGCAGGCGCGACCCATCGGATGTTCACCGAAGCCGCCGCCGCGATAACAGGAGACGTAGCGCTGGAAGCCGGAGCTCTGGGCCTCGGTCAGCATGTGCTTCGTCCGGGGCGTGAGACAGCCGTTGGCGGGCGTCGGATCGTCGACCTGACAGCCTTCGCTCGGAAGCGAGCCGTCACCGTTGCGGGGCGCCGGTATCGGGGCTCGCGCGTCGCTCAGCGACGGGCCGGGCAGGCTGTTGCCGCCGTTCGCGGCGAGCGCGTTCGCCGCCGCGTCCCGCGCCTTCTGGCTCTTCTTCAGGGCCTTCTCGGCGGCCTTCTGCTCGTCGGCGAGGGCTTCCTTCTCCGCTTCGAGCTCTTCCTTCGCGTCGATCAGGTCCTGGATGCGTCGTCCGGACTGGTCACCGAGGAAGTTGACGATCGTGATGCTGTCGACGGCCGCGTTCGGCGAGCCCGTCGTCAGGATGGCGGTGAAGGTGCTGGTGCCGCCGTTGCGGTAGGCGGCGGCGGCGAACTCGTCGATCTCGGCGCTGAGCGCCTTGACCGCCTTCTTGCCGGCCTTGATCTCCTTCTTGATCTCCGCTTGGCGTTCCTCGGTCTCGTGGAGGTACTCCTCGGCTTCGAGGAACTCTTCGAGGGCAGCGCTGAGGTCGCCGCCGAGGTCGGTCTCGTCGGGGTCGGCGAGGGCGGTGGAGGGGGAGATCAGGACCAGCAACGCCGCCATCGCAGCGACCAACGCGCGCCGCCGGTTGCGGGGGGCGCGTCGGGGCAACTGTGGGGCCACGGTCTGTCCTTCGCGTTGCGACCGGTAGTGCCGGTCGACGGTTGGGGCGCCGCCGGAAACCCGAGCCCGTGAACGCCATGCCCGAAGTCGGTGTGGGGGTTCGTTTCCTGCTGCGCGACGGAGAATTTCCCACCAGACCCTAGAGGCCACTCCGACCGGTGTGCCGGTCGGGGTGGCCATCGTCGGGCACGCGCGGGCGCCTCGCTCGTGATGGCGAGGGATCCCCCTCGCGGACCGGGGCCGCGGCGGGGGAGTCCGGTCGACGGTTCGGTCGTCCCCGTGACCGAACGCTTGTGTCCGTTCGGTCCCGGGGACCTGGAGCCTTGTACGTGGAGCCCGTTCCCGCCGCGTCATCACCACGTGGTGGCGCGCGGTGGAAACGGAGTTCCCGCACCGGTGCCTAGTGCCCGCGTTCGCGGGCGCTCTGACGTGCCGTCACGATCGGAGGGCCGCCAGCACTTTGCTGACGCCGTCGTCGTCGCTGATCGACCGGAAGATGCCCAACGCCTGCTTGAGACTGGTCTGGGCGGACTCCTCGTCGCCGCGAGCGCGGTGGAGGTACGCGAACCGTTCGCGCACATGCGCTTCCCGGTGTGTGTCCGCCGCGTCGAGGGACAGCGCCAGGGCGCGGTCGAGTTGGGACGCCGTTCCTTCCAGGTTGTTCATCGACAGGAACGCCCCGGCGAGCGCCCAGCGGGCGTAGGCCTCGGCGTGCCGGTCGCTGATGTCGGCGAGCGCGTTGGCGGCGTCGCGGTACAGCGAGGCCGCCTGGGCGTTGTCGCCGCTGAATCGCGCCACCGAACCGAGTCCGCAGACGGCCAGGGCGGTGTCCCGCTGGTTACCGAGCGCCCGTGACAACACCCTCGCGACGTCGAAGCACTCGTGCGCCGCTTCGAACTCGTCGGTGTAGATGTGCCACTGCCCTAGGCCGCGCAGCATGGTCGCCTCGCCCTCGGTGTCGCCGCACTTGCGGGCGGCGACGAGACCGATCCGCGCGCACCGTCGCCAGTCGTCGAGCCGGAACCGGAAGTCCAGGTACGGCACGAGCGACGCCGACAGACGCCACGCCGAGGAGGCGAGGCCGTCGGTGGCGGCTTGACGGACGAGCGCGAGCAGGTCGTCGCAGTTGTCGTCGAGCCAGTGGAGCGGATTGTTGGGGAGTTCGGTGGGGGAGGCGTTCGCGTCGGGAGGCCACATCGCGAAGGGGCTCGCGGGGAGTGTCGCCACCGCCGCCCGCACCTGCGCCTCGCGTTCGGAGCAGATGCGGCGGAGTTCGGCGGTGCGCACGTCGGTGTGCCGGGCTCGCGACGTCGGCGCGCCCAGCAGTCGACGGTGCACCTGTTGCGATTCCTCGCTGGGTTCGATGCCCAACTCATCGGCCAGGGTCGCCCGCAGACGCCCATACGTGTCGATCGCTTCGGCCCGTTGCCCGACGCTGGCTTGCGCCGTCATCAGTTGCCGCCAGAGACTTTCTCGCAATGGGTGTTCGGTGATCAAGCCGCGCAACTCGGTGATGGCGTCATTGTGTTGTCCGTTATGGACGTACAACGCCGCTCGCTCCTCCAGTGCGTCGAGACGCATGTCGACGAGCTTTTGTATATAGGGAATCCATGGAGGCGGTCCCTTGATATCGCCGAGCGGTTCACCTCTCCACAGTTTCAGCGCACGGTCGTAGACCGTGATGGATTCCGCGATGTAACCGTTGCTCGCGTCGTGCCGGGCCTGCGCGAGCAGATCGGTGAACACCTGGACGTCCAGCTCACCGGGCTTGACGTGCAGGACGTAGCCGCTGCGCAACCGATTGAGTCGACCGTGCAGTGCCCGCCGCAGAACCGTCACATACGAATACAGATTCGCGTTTGCCGACTTCGGTGGTTGGGCACCCCACACCACGTCGATGAATCGGTCCAAAGGCAACTGTTCACCTGGGGTGAGGAGAAAAGTCGCCAGCATGCGGCGCGGTTTCAGGCCGCCTATTGGTGCGTCATGACCGTTTACCTTGGCGGTCAGTGCTCCTAAAAGGCCGAATTCGAACTCAGACATTGTGGCCTCCTTCCTTGTTCTCAAACGTGGTAACGGTTGTAGAGCATTTATATACACCCGTCAGTAGCCGTTGGGAAGACCTCGCGGCGCGATATCGCCTCGGTCGCGTCCCGATCCGATGCGCCCCATGCGAAAACCCGTCGAATCCGGAGGCGGTCGAATCGGCCTTCCGTCGCTGGTGGCGATGGGTTCGTGACACCTCGACGGGCCGGTGCGCGGGGTGCGAGGCGCGCCTACCCCGGCGAGGTACTGTCGCCGGGTGTTGCGAATCCCGCGTCCCAAGGAAGTGAGCCCTCAGCCGCTGTCGGGCCTGGCAGACGTCGTACAGGCGACGCGCACCGGCGCCGACGTCGACGTGACGGGCGTCAGCCTCGACTCGCAGAAGGTCCGTCCCGGCGACCTGTACGCAGCGTTGCCGGGGGCACGCCGTCACGGGGCGGAGTTCCTGGCCCAGGCGGTCGCCGCCGGGGCCGTCGCGGCGGTGTCGGACGCGCGAGGCGCCGCGGTCGCCGCCGAACTCGGGCTGCCGTGTCTGACGGTCGACGAGCCGCGCGTCGTCGTGGGCGCGCTCGCCGCGCGGGTGTACGGCGACCCGACCCGGAGTCTGCGCGTCATCGGGGTGACGGGAACGAACGGGAAGACCTCGACGGCCTACCTGATCGAGGCGGGTCTGCGTCAGGCCGGCCGCATCACGGGCCTCATCGGCACGGTCGAGACCCGCGTCGGTGACGAGACGATCCAGTCGGAGCGGACGACTCCGGAGGCACCGGAGCTGCAGTCGCTGTTCGCGTACGCGGCCGAGCGCGGCGTCACCGACGTCGTCATGGAGGTGTCGAGCCACGCGCTCGCGCTGCACCGCGCGGACGGGATCCATTTCGCCGCAGGCGGTTTCACGATGTTCGGTCTCGACCATCTCGACTTCCACGCGGACGTCGACGACTACTTCGCCGCGAAACGGCTCCTGTTCGACGGCCGTTCCGCCGTCGAGATCGTCAACGTCGACGACGCTCGCGTCGCCACACTGACCACATCGGATTCGGTGACGTACTCGATCGACGGGCTCGCCGCCGACTGGTCGGCGCGCGACATCACCGGTTCGGGTTTCGACCAGACGTACACCGTCACCGGACCCGACGGCCGCGAACGTCCCGGAGCCGTCCGGCTGCCCGGCCGTCACAACGTTGCGAACGCCCTCCTGGCGTACGCGTGCCTGGCGGCCGTCGGCGTCGACCCCGAGACCGCCATCGCGGGCGTCGCGGCGTGCCCCGGCGTACCCGGCCGAATGGAGCTCGTGTCCGGGGACCATCCGATCCGGGGCGTGGTCGACTACGCGCACAAGCCCGACGCGATCGAAGCGGTACTGGCGGCGTTGCGCCCCATCACCTCCGGCCGTCTCATCGCGGTCCTGGGGGCCGGCGGAGACCGCGACAAGGGCAAGCGGTTCATCATGGGTCGCGCCGCCGCGGAGGGCGCCGACCTGGTGATCGTCACCGACGACAATCCGCGCACCGAGGATCCGGCGGCGATCCGCGCCGACGTACTCACCGGTGTCGGGGACGCCGAACACCTCGACATCGCCGGTCGCGGCGCGGCCGTCGATGAGGCCGTCGCGCTCGCCCGCCCGGGCGATACCATCGCATTGCTGGGCAAAGGCCACGAAACGGGACAGGAACTCGCCGATCGGATCGTGCCGTTCGATGACCGGCGCGCGCTCGCCGACGCCTTGGACGGTGTGCGCTGACGATCGCCACCGATCCGCTTTAGCCGTATGAGGAGATCCGCGTGATAACGATGACGCTCGCCGATGTCGCCACCGCCGTGGGCGGGCGACTGACGGGAGGCGCCGACCCGGACGCGACCATCACTGGCACCGTCGAATACGACTCCCGCAAGGTCGGACCCGGAGGTCTCTTCGTCGCGATCGCGGGCGACCGCGTCGACGGCCACGACTTCGCCCCCGCCGCGATCGCGGACGGGGCCGTCGCGGTCCTGGCGACGCGGGAGGTTGACGCCCCGGCGATCCTCGTCGACGACGTCCTCGTCGGTCTCGGTCGCCTCGCTCGCGCGGTCGTGGATCGCCTCGACGACCTCACCGTCATCGGCATCACCGGCTCCAGCGGCAAGACCTCCACAAAGGATGTCATTGCGCGGTTGTGTCGGGTCGCCGGTCCGACGGTCGCCACGGCGGGCAACTTCAACAACGAGCTGGGCCACCCGTACACCGTCTGCCAGGCGACGACCGACACGCGCTACCTCGTCCTGGAGATGGGCGCGCGCGGTCTCGGCCACCTGTCCTACCTGTGCGAGATCGCTCCCGTCGACGTCGCCGTCGTGCTCAACGTCGGAACCGCTCACTTGGAGGGTTTCGGCTCCCCCGAGGCGATCGCGACGGCCAAGAGCGAACTGCCCGCGTCCCTGACCGCCGAGGGCACCGCGATCCTGAACGCCGACGACCGCGCCGTCGCCGCGATGTCCGAGGTCACCAAGGGCCGTGTCAGTTACTTCGGGACCGGCGCGGACGCCGACCGGACCGTCCACATCGATGTCAGCGCCGACCACGTCACCGGCGTTGGCGACGGCACCTACTCCTACTGGCTGCACGCGGGCGGCGCGACCGCCCAGGTCGAACTGCGTCTCCACGGCGCGCACCAGGTGTCGAACACCCTCGCCGCCGCCGCCGTAGCCCACCACATCGGACTGTCGGTGGACGACATCGCGCGCGAACTGAGTTCGCCGCTGGCCGTCTCCCCCCGCCGAATGGACGTCAGCACCCGCGTCGACGGCGTCACCCTCATCGACGACAGCTACAACGCGAACCCGTCGTCGATGGCCGCCGCGCTGCGCGCCCTCGCCGATGTCGGCGAGGGCCGTCGCACCATCGCCGTCCTCGGCTACATGGCCGAACTCGGCGAGATCGAGAAGTCCGCGCACGAGGAGATCGGGCGGCTCGCCGGGCGACTCGGCGTCGAAGTCGTCATCGTCGTCGGCCCCGAAGCCCAGGCCATCGCCGTCGGCGCGCGCGCGAGCGGCGCCGAGACGATCGAGGTCGAGGACCAGGACGCCGCCATCGCGGTCCTCGCGACCCGCCTCCACCCGCTCGACGTCGTACTCGTCAAGGCATCTCGTTACCGCACCTGGGATGTGGCCGACTATCTTCGAGACACCCCCGTATCGACAGAGGAGGCCCGCACGTGAGGTCCGTCATCGTCGCGGCGTTCGTGGCGTTCGCGGTGTCCCTGTTTCTGACTCCGCTCGCAGCCAAGGGCTTCCGCCGACTCAAGGCCGGTCAGCCCATCCGCACCGACGGTCCCCAGAGCCACCTGGGCAAGCAGGGCACCCCGACCATGGGCGGCGTCGTGTTCATCATCGCCACCGTGCTCGCGTACCTCGCCGGGCACGCCGTCCTCATCGCCCTTCCCGAGGGCTACAACCGTCCACAGGGCTTCACCGCGACCGGTCTGGTCCTGTTGGGGCTCTTCGTGTGCATGGGGCTCGTCGGCTTCGTCGACGACTTCCTGAAGGTCCGCCGCAAGAACTCCGGCGGCCTCAACAAACGCGGAAAACTGATCGGCCAGATCCTCGTCGCCGCCGGCTTCGGCTGCATCGCGCTGTACTACACCGGATCGATCGACCACACCGTCGCGAGCGACCACCTGTCGTTCATCCGCGACATCGAGTGGCTCCAACTCTCCAGAGTCGGCGCCGTCGTGATGTTCGTCTTCGTCGTCATCGCCACGTCCAACGGCGTCAACCTCACCGACGGTCTCGACGGCCTCGCCACCGGCGCCTCCGTGATGGCCCTCGCCGCTTACGTCATGATCGCGTTCTGGCAGTACCGGCACTGGTGCCTCGGCGAAGCCCCCACCGACTACTGCTACGACGTCCGCGACCCCCTCGAAATCGCGCTCGTCGCAGGGGCCGCCGCCGGAGCGTGTTTCGGATTCCTATGGTGGAACACGTCCCCGGCGCAGATCTTCATGGGCGACACCGGAGCCCTCGGCCTCGGCGGCCTCATCGGCGGCCTCGCGCTCGCCACGAAGACGATCATGCTGCTGCCGATCATCGGCGCGCTGTTCGTGATCATCACGTTCTCCGTCATCATCCAGGTGATCTCGTTCCGCACCACCGGTCGACGCGTCTTCCGGATGGCCCCCCTGCAACACCACTTCGAGCTCGCCGGATGGAGCGAGGTCAACATCGTGGTCCGCTTCTGGATCATCGCCGGAATCGGGGTCGCCATCGGTCTCGGGCTGTTCTACGCCGACTTCCTCCAGGTCGTCGGCTGATGCGTCCCGCCATCGCGAAGGGAAGCGCTTGAGCCGTTACCTCGTCGCCGGCACCGGCATCGCCGGATCGGCGGCCGTCCGCGCCCTCGCCGCGCGCGGCGAGAACGTCGTCCTCTACAACGCGGTCGACGACGCGTCCGTCGCGGCGCTCGGCGACCTCGTCACCGAGGTGGTCATCGGCGACGTGCCCCCCGGTCTTCTCGCGTCCATCGGCGATGTCGTCGTCTCACCCGGGATCCCACCGGCGCACCCGCTGGTGACGGCGGCACTCGCCGCCGGTCACGACGTGTACAGCGAACCCGAACTGGCGTGGCGACTGCGCCCCGCCGACTCCGCCCCGTGGCTCGCCGTCACCGGCACCAACGGCAAGACCACGACCGTCACGATGCTCGCGTCGATCCTCGCCGCGGCGGGCCTGCGCGCCCCCGCGCTCGGCAACATCGGCGAACCGCTCGTCGACGCCGTCACCGAACCGTACGACGTCCTCGCCGTGGAACTGTCCAGCCAACAACTGCACTGGTCACGGCATCTCGCCCCCCAAGTCGGCGCCCTCCTCAACCTCGCCGACGACCACCTCAGTTGGCACGGCGGGTTCGACGCCTACTCCGACGCCAAGACCGCGATCTGGCGCGGCGGCACCGTCGTCGCGAACGCCGACGACCCCAGGGTCGCCGTCCTCGCCCGGAACACTCCACACCCGACGTTCTTCACACTCGACGAACCCGCGCGCGGACAGTTCGGCGTCTCGAACGGCGCCCTCGTCGACCGACGCGGGCCGCACCCGATTTCGCTCGCCCCCGTCGACGCGATTCGACCGGACGGACGACACAACGTCGCCAACGCGCTCGCAGCCGCCACGATCGCCCGACTGCACGGCGTCGACGCCGACGCCGTCGCCGAAGGCCTCGCCGGCTACCGGCCCGAACCGCACCGCAACGTCGAGATCGCCGTGATCGACGGCGTCCGCTACATCGACGACAGCAAGGGCACCAACCCGCACGCCACACTTGCCGCGCTCAACGCCTACGACGACATCGTGTGGATCGCCGGTGGACAACTCAAGGGCGTCGACGTCGATCCGCTCGTCCGCGAGGCCGCCCCGCGGCTGCGCGGCGCCGTCCTCTTGGGCGAGGACCGTGCCCTCATCGCGGCCGCTTTGGAACGACACGCCCCCCGCCTGCCCGTCTTCTCGGTCGATCGCACCGATGATGAAGCAATGACCGAAGTCGTCGCGCACGCCGCCGCACTCGCCCGCCCGGGGGACGTCGTGCTGCTGTCGCCCGCGGCCGCCTCCTACGACATGTTCACCGGATATCCGCAGCGGGGGAAGCGCTTCGCCGCCGCCGTGAGCGCCGTGTCCGCCGACCGCGACCCGTCCGCGGCGGAACGGCGATGACGACCTCCGCCGCGAAACGGCACTGGGGGCCGCCCGCTCTGCACGGCCTGCTCGACCGTCCGCTCGCGTCGTACTTCCTGCTCCTGTCCTCGGCTGGCCTGCTTCTCGTCATCGGCCTCGTCATGGTGTTCTCCGCGACGATGGTCAAGGCCTACGCGGAGGAGGGCAACGCCTTCTCCGCGATCATGCGCCAGGCGATG
This sequence comes from Stackebrandtia soli, assembly GCF_965137155.1. Classification (NCBI taxonomy): domain Bacteria; kingdom Bacillati; phylum Actinomycetota; class Actinomycetes; order Glycomycetales; family Glycomycetaceae; genus Stackebrandtia; species Stackebrandtia soli. The sequence continues at coordinate 174,244 of NZ_CBCRZX010000004.1, read as the reverse complement.
TGGGCGCTCATCGGACTCGTCGGGTTCTGGCTCGCACAGCGAATGCCGGTAGGCGTGTACCGCCGCGTCGGCCGACCACTGCTGCTCGTGTCCGGCGTACTCCTGGTGATCCTCGCGTTGTTCCCCTCCATCGACGTCGGATTCCTGTCGACCGACGGCCTGTGGATCAACGTCGGCCAGATCCAGTTCCAACCGTCCGAGCTGATGAAGTTCGCCTTCCTGCTCTACGCCGCGAGCGTCCTCGTGCGAGCCGGACCGAAGATCGGCCTCTGGCGTGAACTCGCCGTTCCGCTCTTTCCCGTCGCGGCCGTCGTCTTCCTGCTCGTCGGATACACCGACCTCGGCACGATGCTGTGCCTCGTCGCGATGTTCTTCGGTCTGCTGTGGAGCGCGGGCGTAAGGTTGCGCGTCTTCGCGGCGATGGCCGCCGTGGCGGCCGCCGGGGCGCTGGTGCTGACCCTCGTCGCCAGTTACCGAATGGAACGGCTCGTGTCGTTCGGCTCTCCCGAGGACTACGCCAGCGACTGGGGCTACCAGGCGATCCAGGGCTACTACGCGATCGCCGACGGCGGCTGGTTCGGTGTCGGACTGGGCGAGAGCCGCCAGAAATGGGAATGGCTTCCCAACGGCCACAACGACTTCATCTTCGCGCTGATCGCCGAGGAACTCGGGGTCGTCGGTTGCGCCGTCGTACTGGTGCTGTTCATGGTCCTCGCATACTCGGGCATGCGGATCGCCAGCCGTGTCGACGACCCGTTCCGGCGCCTGGCCGCGGCGGGCCTGACGGTCTGGATCGCGGCCCAGTCGTTCATCAACATCGGCGGCGTGGTCGGCCTGCTGCCGATCACCGGTCTGCCGCTACCGTTGATTTCCGACGGCGGCACCGCGCTCGTCGTCGTTCTCGGCGCCATCGGCATGCTCGCGTCGTTCGCGCGCGCCGAACCCGAGGCGGCGGCCGCGCTTCGAGCCCGAAACCCCGGGCGATGGGTGCGCCTGCTGTGGGCGCCCCTGCCGCCCCGCCCCCACCCGCGGCGGGTTCCCAAGGCCCGCACGACAAGGAGTAACGAGACGTGAGTCAGTTGAGATCAGTGGTGCTCGCCGGTGGCGGCACCGGTGGCCACATTTACCCGTTGTTGGCGTTCGCCGACTGCTTGCGGCGCCACAATCCGGGCATCACGATCACCTGCCTCGGAACGGACAAGGGCCTGGAGAAGGACCTCATCCCGTCCGCCGGTTACGACCTGCGCATCGTGCCCGCCTATCAGCTTCCGCGCAAGGTCAACATGGATCTCGTGCGCACCGCCCCCCGGATGATGCGCGCGACGAAGGTGACCCGGGCGATCCTCGACGAGGTCGACGCCGACGCCGTGGTCGGTTTCGGCGGCTACGTCGCCGTTCCCGCGTACCTCGCCGCGTGGCGTCGCAAGACCCCGATGGTCATCTTCGAGTTCAACGACCCGCCCGGCGTCGCCAACCGACTCGGCATGCGGTTCGACCACCAGCTCGCGCTCGGCTTCCCGCACCTGCCGCAGACGGTCCCGGCGCTCAAGCACGGTCACGTCACGGGTGTGCCGCTGCGGAGCTCGATCGCCCGCCTCGACCGCGCCGGGCTGCGCGCCGAGGCCCGCGCCCACTTCGGTCTCGACCCGAACCGTCCGACGCTGCTCGTCTTCTCCGGTTCGCAGGGCGCCAACTCGATCAATCAGGCCGTCTCCGGCGCGGCGAAGGCGTTGACCGCCGCCGGCGCGCAGATCCTGCACGTCATCGGCGCCCGTCGCGACGAACCCGTCGAGGTTCCCGCCGGGCTGCCCGGTCCCTACCGGACTCTGCCGTTCCTGCGCGAGATGGAGCTCGGCTACGCCGCGGCCGATCTCGTGCTGTGCCGAGGCGGCGCGATGACCTGCGCCGAGGTCGCGGCCGTCGGACTGCCCGCCGTGTACGTCCCGCTCCCGTGGGGCAACCGCGAACAGTACAAAATGGCCGGACCGGTCGTCGCGGCCGGCGGCGGTGTCTTCTGCGACGACGCGGACATCTCCCCTCAGTGGATCGAGCGCGAGCTGATCCCGTTGATCATGGACGGCCGCCGACTCACGGCGATGGGGGACGCCGCCGCGGCGTTCGGCCGTCGCGACGGCGACGAGGCATTGCGACAGTTGACCTTGCGAATGGTGGGAGCCACGGTATGACAACGGAGCCGGTGCGTCGGCTGAGTTCGCCGATCGACGACGGGACGACGGCCGAGGACCTCGGCCGGGTGCTGTTCATGGGGGTCGGCGGGGTCGGCTTGTCGGGGGTCGCGCGTCTGTACGCGACCCGAGGTCTGCCCGTCAGCGGCAGCGAACTGCACGACTGGCCCTCCCTGCCGGAGCTGCGAAAGCTCGGCGTCACCGTGTTCCGTCGTCATGACGAGTCCAACCTGGATGGTATAGACACGGTGGTCCGGTCGACGGCCCACCCGGACGACCACATCGAACTCGTGGAGGCGCGGCGTCGGGGACTGCGTGTGCTGCACCGGTCCGAGGCGCTCGCCGCCGCGATGACGGGGCGCCGGTCGATCGTCGTCGCCGGTACACACGGCAAGACGACGACGACGGCGATGCTGACCGAGATGCTCGCCGCGTGCGGCCTCGATCCGTCGTTCGTCAACGGGGGCGAGTCCGCCGCCGACGGCAGCAGCGGCGCGCACGGCACGGGGGAGTACTTCGTGACCGAGGCCGACGAGAGCGATCGCTCGTTCCTGCGCTACCGGCCGGACGTCGCGATCCTCACCAACATCGACGTCGATCACCTCAACAACTACGGAACGATCGAGGCGCTCACCGAGACCTTCGCCGACTTCTGTCGGCTCACGGCGTCGGACGGCACGATCATCGTGTGCGCCGACGATCCCCGGGCCGCCTCGGTCGCCGAGACCCTGCGCGGCGAGGGGCGAACGGTCGTCACGTACGGCACCGCCGCCGACGCCGATCTGCGTGTGACCGAGCTGGCATCCGATGTGTCCGGTGTGTCTTATCACGCCGCGCGTCGCACTGCGGACGGTGAGATCGACCTCGGTCGGTTCACCGTTCCGGTGCCGGGCGTGCACCTCGGGCTCAACAGCGCGTCCGTCGTCGTCACCGGACTCGTCGTCGGTCTGGAGCCGGACGCGATCCGAAAGGGACTGGCGGCCTTCTCGGGTGTTCGCCGCCGTTTCGAGTTGCGCGGAACCGAACGCGGCGTTCGCGTCTACGACGAGTACGCCTATCACCCGACCGCGATGACGGCGGCCATCTCGACTCTGAAGGGACTGGCCGGGGACGGTCGCCTCGTCGTGGTGTTCCAGCCGTACCGGGTCTATCGCACGCGCGATCTGCGAATCGAGATCGCGCAGGCGCTGTCGATCGCCGATCGCGTCGTCGTCATGGAGGTGTTCGGCCCCGGTGAGGAGCTGGGCGCCGGAGACGGTGGCGAGGCGTTGGCGGCTGCGGTCGCGTTGCCGGAGTCGGACAAGGTCTTCGTCGCTGAATGGGGTGATGTTCCGGCGGTCGTCGCGGGGATGGTCGAGGACGGCGACGTCGTGGTGACCATGGGCGCGCCGCCGATCTCCCTGATGCCGACGGAACTGCTCGCCGCGTTGGCGCCATAAGGGCGGGTTGCGACACGATGGCCTGGAAGCTGACTCGTCCACGGGGCCGCGGCCCCGCTCGGCGCCGCCGACTGGTCGTCGTGTCCATCATGGCCGCCGTCGTGGTGTGCTCGCTGGCGGCTATCGTCGTCTACCTCACGCCCGCCTTCTCGGTGAGCCGGGTCGAGGTGCGGGGTGTGACCTTTGTCGACCCGAACGTCGTTCGCGAGGCCGCCGCGATCGTGCCCGGAACCTCCATTGTGTCCGTGGATGCGGCGGAGGTCGCTAAGCGCGTCGCGGCGTTGCCGCCGGTCAAACGGGTCGAGGTGACCCGCGATTGGCCACACGCGATCGTCATCGCGGTGACGGAACGGAAGCCGCTGCTCAGCGTTCCCGACGGGAAACGGTTCCATCTCGTGGACGCGGCGGGTGTGGCGTTTCGCACGGTGGACGACGCAGCGCCGGGCACGATCGTCGCCTCGCTCAAGGATCCCGGCCGCAATGATCCCGCGACGGTCGCCGTCGTCGTGGTGGTCGCCGCGTTGACGGAGGAACTCGCCGAAGCACTGATCAAGGTGGACGGCCGTGCCGCGAATCGGATCACACTGGAGCTGACGGACGGCCGGACCGTCTATTGGGGCGACGCCTCCGATTCGGAACGCAAGGCCGAAGTGGCGACGGCGTTGTTGAATAGATCAGAGAAACATCTCGACGTGAGCGCACCGGACGTTCCCACGGTGAGCTAAGTTAAGGCGATATAACCGCATCGTGGCACGGTTGATCGCGAAGATCGGCGACACGCCGGACAGCGTCCGTAGTGTCATCACAGGAACGTTCTACGTTGCGGATAGTGACACATGTGAAAGCCGACGATCCGTCTCCATTGAGGTCGGTGTCGAGCGAAGCGGCGCACGTCGGGCGCATTTGTGGCTACCGGGCCGGCCAATGGGAAGGAACGAAGGGGATCATGACACCACCGCACAACTACCTAGCAGTGATCAAGGTCGTTGGTGTCGGAGGCGGCGGTGTCAACGCCGTCAACCGAATGATCGAGGCTGGGCTCAAGGGTGTTGAGTTCATCGCGATCAACACCGACGCGCAGGCCCTGTTGATGAGCGACGCCGACGTCAAGTTGGACGTTGGTCGTGAACTGACCCGTGGTCTCGGAGCTGGAGCCAACCCCGAGGTGGGCGCCAAGGCCGCGGAGGACCACCGCGACGAGATCGAGGAAGTCCTCAAGGGAGCCGACATGGTCTTCGTCACGTGTGGCGAAGGCGGAGGTACCGGCACCGGGGGAGCGCCGGTCATCGCGAACATCGCTCGCAAGCTCGGCGCGTTGACGATCGGGGTCGTCACACGGCCCTTCTCCTTCGAGGGCAAGCGCCGTCAGACGCAGGCCGTCGAGGGTATAGAGGATCTGCGCAACGAGTGCGACACGCTCATCGTGATCCCGAACGACCGTCTCTTGCAGACCGGCGACCGTGGAATCACCATGATGGACGCGTTCCGGCTCGCCGACCAGGTTCTCCTGTCCGGCGTGCAGGGCATCACCGACCTCATCACGACACCCGGTCTGATCAACTTGGACTTCGCCGACGTGAAGAGCGTCATGAGCGGCGCCGGTTCGGCGTTGATGGGCATCGGAAGCGCTCGAGGCGAGAATCGGGCGATGGAGGCCGCGAAGGCCGCGATCGCGTCGCCGCTGCTCGAACAGAGCATGGAGGGCGCCCGTGGCGTTCTGCTGTCCATCGCGGGCGGTTCCGACCTGGGACTCTTCGAGATCAACGACGCCGCAGAGCTGGTCAGCGACTGCGCGCACGCCGACGCGAACATCATCTTCGGTGCCGTGATCGATGACGCGCTCGGTGACGAGGCCCGCGTGACCGTGATCGCCGCCGGTTTCGACACCGACGACGCTGCCTTCGAGATCCCTGAACCGATTCGGATCTCGAAGCCGGAATCGGTCAGCGAACCGAAGAGCGCGGTCGAGTCGTCGCTGCCGAGTCACGGTTCCGCGCCGAATCCGCCGCCGCCGCGCAAGGTGCTCTTCGACGACGTCGACGTTCCCGACTTCCTCAAAAACGGCTCATAGCCGACCATCCACGATGGATGACGAAAACTCGGATCGGCTAGTCGATCTGTCGAATCGTTTGACGCAGGCCCGCACCGAAATCGAGCGGGCCTGCGTCGCTGCGCGGAGGGAACCGAAGTCGGTGCGGCTCATCGCCGTCACCAAACACTTCCCCGCGTCCGACGTACGCCTTCTCGCGAGGCTCGGAGTGGCCGACGTCGGCGAGAATCGTGACCAGGAGGCCGCGGCGAAGGCCGCGGAGCTCGCGGCGGACTCGCCACCCGTCGACGTCCGTTGGCATTTCATAGGTCGTCTGCAGCGCAACAAGTGCCGCTCGGTCGCGCGGTACGCAGACTGGGTGCACTCGATCGATCGGGCGAGTCTGATCGCGCCGCTCGATCGCGCCCGAGTCGAAGTCGGTCGACCGCTGCCGGTGCTCATTCAGGTCAGTGTGGACGGTGATTCCGCACGCGGTGGTGCGACCGCCGCCGAGCTCGTTCCATTGGCGGAGGCGGTTCTCGCCAGCGAGACCCTGCGGCTGCGCGGCATCATGGGAGTGGCGCCGCTGGACTGGAAACCGGCGGACGCTTACGCCGAACTGGCCCGGCACGCGGCCACAATAGCCACAATGGAACCCTCGGCGACGGAACTGTCGGCGGGAATGAGCGGCGACTTCGCCGAGGCGATCGCGCAGGGGGCCACATTCATCCGATTGGGCTCGAAATTGCTCGGCCCACGAACAGAAGTCGGGTACCCTGGCGGCAAGTAGCTGAATGACAGCGGTGTAATTATCGTGAGAACTGGGCCGGGAGGGAGCAGGATTCCATGGGCGCAATGCGCAAGGCGGGTGTCTGGCTCGGCTTGATCGAGGACGACGAGGACCGTCAGTACGACGAGTACGACGACGCCGACGAGTTCGACGATCGCGCCGACCGCAATACTGGCAGCCATTCCCGAGTGCGGCGGCTGGACCGCGCGTCCGAACGGACGACGGTGCGGCAGTTCTCGAGGCCGTCGGCCTCGGTGACGTCGTTGACCAGGGACAACCTCGCGCTCGCCCCGGAGCCGCAGGTCCGGGACCGTCCTATGTTGGTGGACGACAGTCCTGAGTACCGCATCACGACGGTGCACCCGACGACGTACAACGAGGCGCGGACGGTCGGTGAGGCGTACCGCGACGGCACACCGGTGATCATGAATCTGTCGGAATTGGACGAATCCGACGCCAAACGCTTGGTGGACTTCGCGGCGGGGCTCGTTTTCGGGCTTCGTGGTAGTTTCGACCGCGTCACCAATCGGGTCTTCCTGTTGTCACCGGCCAACATCCAGGTGACGGCGGAAGACAAGGCGAAGATCGCCGAAGGCGGATTCTTCAATCAAAGCTAAGCGAGGGTTCGGGTAGTAGTGGTAATTCAGATCGCCTACCTGGTCGTTTTCGTGTTCTACATGTTCCTGCTGGCTCGTTTGGTGGCTGGCGCCGTCGTCCGTTTCTCACGGCATTGGCGGCCCGGCCACAACACCGCCGTGGCGCTCGAGGTCGTCTTTTCGGTCACTGATCCTCCTCTGAAAGGGTTGCGACGGATCCTCCCTCCGCTGCGCCTTGGTAATGTGGCTTTCGACCTTGCTTTCGTGGCGCTGTTCCTCATCGTGATCGTGCTCAGGATGTACCTGGCGATGCTGCTGTAGCGTCGCAAAGGCGGGTGGAGCAATCCACTGCGAGGCAGATACTGGCGGTCTTGGCAGTCCGTCACAAGAACGAGGAGTTTCGATGCCGCTGACCCCGGCCGATGTTCATAGCATTTCGTTTAAGAAGGCCCCGATTGGCAACCGTGGCTACAACGAAGACGAAGTGGACAACTTCCTCGATGAGGTCGAGCGCGAGCTCGAGCGTCTCATCGAGGTCAACAACAAGCTTCGCGCTCAGGTGGAGATGGGCGGTGGCGGTTCCTTCGGTGAAGACGCCGAGCTGCTCGCCGAGTTCGAGCGGCTTCAGCGCGAGAAGGCCAGCGCCGAGCAGGCCGCGCTCGCCCTGGAGGCCGAGCTCGAGGAGATGCGCCAGAACGCCCCCGCCGCCGCGGCGAACGCCGAAGGCGGCGAACAGCAGGCTCTGCGCCTGCTGATGGTGGCGCAGCGCACCGCCGACGACCACCTCGACAGCGCGCGGACCGAAGCCGACACCGTCCTCAAGGACGCGCGGACGCAGGCCGATGAGATGGTGACGCAGGCCCGGAACAAGGCGGAGACGCTGGAGCGGGAATCCCAGATGCGGCACCAGGAGATCATGGGCAACCTGGAGGCCAAGCGGGCCGCCCTGCACAAGCACATCGAGGAATTGAAGACCTTCGAGCGCCAGTATCGGACGCGCCTGAAGGCGTACCTGGAGAGCCAGCTTCGCGACCTGACCGGTCGCGGTGACGGCGTGATCGAGGTCGAGGCCGATGGCCCCGGCGAGATCTCGCAGCGCGGCGTCTCGGGTGCGTTGACGGGAGCGACGCCCTCGGGTGGTTTCGCCGTTCCGGCTCAGGCCGAAGCGGTTCGGTAGAACATCGCCGCGTAACCCAATCGCGGCTTCGACGTTGTACTAGTGGGCGCGCCGACGACCTCCCGGTCAGAGTCGGCGCGGTCCGACGGTCAACCGGTTGAACGTCGGCGGCTCGTCTGACGACAAGGACGCGGCCGTCGCCACCGGTCGGCGGAGGTCACCTTTGGTGACGTGATGTTCCGCCGTCGTACCGATGTCGCCCGTTCCCGCTCTTCGCGGCGGCGGGCGGCGTCCAGTCCTTTACAACGAGCGAACGGTGGGTTATCCATGATCGTCGGCAGTTTACTGCTCTTGGTTGCCGGAGCCGGCCTGCTGATCGCCGGACTCGTCAGCGGCAATGACTCATTGCTGATCGGCACCATCGTGGCGAGTCTCGTCGCCGCGGCCTGCCTGTACGCCGTGAACCGGGGCTCCGGCCCGTCGGATCAGCGCGCGAGTTCCGCTCGTCGTGACGATTCCGAGGCACCGTACGAATCCGATGAGCGGCTGAGCTCGCGTCGCGGTTACACCGACGACGACTACGGTCGCGGAGCCGAGGCCGAAGTGCCACGGTCGCGGCGTGCTTCGCGGTCGGAGCGCGTCGACATCGAGGTGGACACCGATGGCGTTCCCGCCGACGAGCCCTCCGAATCGCCCATGTCGAGCGTCGAGGCCGCGGCCTTGATGCGGATGGACACGGAGGTGATGGTCGTCGACGGTCGCCCCCGGTTCCATCTGGGCGGTTGTGTGCACCTCATGGGGCGCGACGTTGAACCGTTGCCGGCGTACGAGGCGGTGGAGTTGGGTTTCACGGCGTGTTCGCTGTGCAGACCCGCGCAGTCCCTGTTGCGTCAGCCGACCCGACACTGACGGCTTGGGCGGTTGGGCCCTGCGCTCTGTGGTGGTAGTGATCATTCCGACGGTGGTCGGTCTGTCGCACGGATGACCGTGCGGTGGGCGGCCACCGTCGTCGTGTGCGGCGTTCGCGCGGTGATGGCGAGTTCGTGTCGAGGTAGTGACCCTCGGTCGGGTCGTCCACAACGGCCGACAACGTCCACACGCGCTAGTCAGGGGCGATCATCGCTGCACGGCAGGGGTTCTCGTCGGCTCCGAATGGTCGTCGCGGGTGCCGTTCGGGGCTGTGTCCATTGCGCGTTGTGATTGCTTGTGTGACGAATGTGGCGTACCATAGTCGCTTAACCGCGCGGCGACCTGCCGCGCGAGCCCTTTGTTGGTGGTCGCGCGTGTGGCACCTCTGGCACCGTGCTGTCCCGACATCGGGGTGACAACGTACGTTCCCGCGCGCCGTGGGGGCGTCCCACGATCGGTGTTCCGTTCGCGCGGAGCCCGGTAGCCCACCGGTGTCACGATCCTCGGATCGCGGCTCCGTCAGCGGTGTTCGGAACCCACTTCCGCACACCTCAACGCCATTGGGGGTGCCCGATGCACGACGCGACGCATACGACGCGGTGTCTCGGGTGTCCGGGCGTCGTCCCGCCGTCCGGGTCGCGAGCGCGATCCGGCGGCGTTGTCTTGTCCACCGCCGACCCCTTTGAGAGCGCGCGATGACATCCACGAAGAAGAATACCGCCGACGCCATGAGCGACACGAAGGTGGCCGTCAAGAAACGGCCCGACGCCCCCGACGACGATCGGGCGACGTTGAGCGCCGACGAGATCGCCGAGATCCGAGAGGCGCTACAGGAACGCCTCATCGAGTTGCGCGCCGAGCATGAGGCCGCCGTGATCGGAATCAGCGAGATGCAGCGTGAACGGCTCGCCGATTCGGCGGGGGACGACCAGGTCGATTCGGGCACTAAAACCGTTGAGCGCGAACAGGAGATCAGCCTCGCCAACAGCGTCCGGGATCGGATGATTCAGGTGGAGCGGGCGTTGGAGCGACTTGACGAGGGTGACTATGGCATTTGCGAGAAGTGCAAGAAGCCCATCCCCGCGGCACGACTGGCCGCGTTCCCGTCGGCTACGCTCTGCGTGAACTGCAAGAGCCTTGAGGAGCGCCGCTGACGTCCGGTTGAACGGATCGATCGCGTCGGTCGCTCCTCGGCCCCCGGTTGAGGAGCGACGCTGAACACGGACAAGGACACCACCGCACCGCCAGAGTCGTNGCCGCGTACGCGCGGCGACCGGCGTTTGTTCGTGCTCTTCGGCGCGGTCGCCCTGGTTTCGATCGGCATCGATGTTGCGACGAAGGCGCTGGTGGTGGCGAACCTCGTGCCGGGGGAACCGGTCCGCCTGCTCGGCGGCGCGGTGTATCTGTCGCTGACGCGCAACAGCGGCGCGGCGTTCAGTTTCGCCAAGGACTTCACTCCCGTGCTGACCGTGCTCGCGACGGTCGTGACCATCGCGATCGTCTGGTACGCGTACCGCAAGCTCGGTAGTTGGCAGTGGGCGGTAGCGTTGGGGATGGTCGCAGGGGGAGCATGCGGGAACCTGATGGACCGTTTGTTCCGTCCGCCGGGGTTCATGGTCGGCCACGTCGTCGACTTCGTGAGCGTGTTCCACCCGTACGGCGGCTATTTCGCAATATTCAATATGGCCGATTCTTCGTTGGTGCTCGGCGTCATCTGGGTGATTCTGTTGGAGTTGACAGGGCGCGGCATCGACGGCACACGAATCGGTAAGACCAAACAGGACGATACCGGTGCAGCGTGAGCTTCGAGAGTTGCCAGTTCCCGACGGGCTCGACGGGGTTCGACTGGATCAGGTGATATCCCGGCTGTTCGGGCTGTCCCGGACGGTCGCGGCCGATCTGATCCTCGCGGATGAGGTCACCGTCGACGGCACCGCGTGTGCGAAGTCGACGCGAGCCACGGCGGGCGCGTGGTTGACGGTGTTGCTGCCGGAGCCTCCGACGGCTCCCGCGCCGCCGAAGCCCGAGCTGGTCGACGGACTCGAGGTCGTCTACGCCGACGAGGACATCGCCGTGGTGGACAAGCCGGTCGGTGTCGCGGCGCATCCGAGCCCCGGATGGACGGGCCCCACGGTGATCGCTGGTCTCGCGGCGGCCGGGCACCGGGTGAGCGTCCACGGTCCGGCGGAGCGCCAGGGCGTCGTTCATCGCCTGGACGTCGGCACGAGCGGGTTGATGGTGGTCGCCAAGAGCGAGCGCGCCTATTCCTTCCTGAAGCACGCCTTCAAGTACCGCGAGGTCGACAAGCGGTACCGCGCGGTGGTGCAGGGGCATCCCGACCCGTTGCGGGGCACGATCGACGCTCCGATCGACCGGCACCCGGCCTACGACTACAAGTGGGCGGTGCGCGCGGGTGGCCGTGCCAGCATCACGCACTACGACACGGTGGAGGCCTTCCCGGCCGCGAGCCTGGTCGACATTCACCTGGAGACGGGCCGTACTCACCAGATCCGGGTGCACTTCTCGGCGTTGAAGCATCCGTGCGTCGGGGATCTCACCTACGGCGCGGACCCGACGTTGGCGGCTAAGCTAGACCTCACCCGACAGTGGCTTCACGCCTACCGACTCGGGTTCACCCATCCCGGTACCGGTGAACCCGTCGAGTTCCGCAGCGACGACCCCGCCGATCTGGCACACGCGTTGAGCGTGCTGCGCGGCGAGTCCTGATCGCGGAATCAGCCGGACGGCGGATACCGAACCGGCGCGTGGTTGGAACGATTGCCTTTCCAGCTGATAGTTGAGCCGGTGGCTGCCTTCCGTAGCCTGTAGGGCAAACAGCCAACCGGCGCGGTTCTCCGCGCCTTCATCCCCGACACGAGGGAGGCGAGCGTGGTCCCCAGCGACGCTTGGTCCAATCGGCAGCCCGAGCCGGTGCCACGGTGGCGTACGTTGCTCGGACGTCGCCAGCGCGGTGAGGAATCCATGCCCGTCGATCCTGGTGTGGCTTATCCGCGCGCTGTCCCACCGCCTCAGCGGATGCCGAGCGCACCGCCACCGCCCCCGGCGCGTCAGGACCCGGCGCGTCATCCGGCTTTGCGTCGCCTGGGTACGAATCTCGGACAGTCGCGAGTGATCGCCTTCGTCAACCCGAAGGGCGGGGTCCATAAGACGACCGCGACGGTGTTGACGGCTGCGGCGATCGGCAGCGTCCGCAAGCAGGGCGTCATCGCGTGGGATGACAACGAACTGCGCGGCACGCTCGGTCTGCGCGCGGGAACCGCCCGGCACGCTCGGACGATTCGACATCTGGTGGCCGACATCGCCGAGGTGGAGGCGTCGGGGACTCAGCTGCGAGAGCGGGCCGACGACTATCTGCGGCACTCCTCGGACGGTTCCTTCGACGTGCTCGCCGGCGACGAGGATCCCAAACTGGCGCAGCGCCTGGAACCGGAGATGGTGCTGCGGGTTCTCGACATCCTGACGCGTACGCACGAGGTCGTGTGCATCGACACCGGCAACAACGTCGAGAGCCCGAACTGGAAGACGATCGTCTCGGCCGTCGATCAGCTCGTCGTCACGACGGTTCCGCGCGAGGACGCGGCCTTCGCCGCCGACTGGATGCTCGATCTCCTCGTCGAGGGTGGTTTCAGCGAACTCGTCTCGAACGCCGTGACGCTGTTGTCGTGCCCGACTCCGCGTCCCGGTCCGCTGCTGGACGACCTGTCGACGCACTTCGCGTCGCGGACCCGCGCGGTCGCGGTGGTGCCGTACGACCCGGCTCTCGAACCCGGTGCGGCGATTCAGTACTCGGAGCTGCGGGAGTCCACTCAGTACGCTTGGTTGTCGGCCGCGGAGCGCATCCTCGATCCGTTCTTGTGACGACCCGGAGCCGGGTGGCTCCGGGGAGTCGTTCGGTCGTCGGCCTTGCGGCGCCGTTGGCGCGCGCGTGCGATCATCGACAATTGTGAGCTTTCACGAGCCTTCCCACGAGGAACGGGACACGGTCCCGTTGCCCGCCGCGCACACGCGGCCCGACCAGTCGGGGACCGGTCCCGTTCCACCGTCGACGGGGGCGGAACCGTCTTCGGGTCGGGTCTGGTGGCGACCGCCGCCACGTGTTCCGACAACGCGGGAGGATCTGCGCGCCGCCGGGCTCGTGGTGCTCGCCCTGGCGCTCCTCGGTCTGCCGCTGGGCGTCCTGTGGCGGGTGTTGACGCCGCGGGTCGAGATGCTTCGCGTCGACGGTGGTTTCGTTCTGACGCAAGAGAACCCCGAACAGTACATGGCCGCGGACGGCGTGTTCATGCTGCTGACGGGCGGCGCCGGGATCATCGCCGCCGTGGTCGTGTGGTTCGCGCTGCGGGGGAGACGGGGGACGCTCGTCCTCGCGGGCTTGGCGATCGGGTCGATCGCCTCGACGGTCGTCGCCTGGCGCTTCGGGCGAATCGGGCGAGACGAGTACCAGGCAAGCATTGTGGACGATGAGGCCCTGTATCAGGTCGGTTGGCGCGTTTGGCGCGCACCGGAACTGCTCATGACCGACTTCGACGTCACGGACGCGTTCGCGAGTCTCGGTTCCGGTGACGTCGCGGGCATGTGGTCGCACCTGAGCCTCGGCGTGCTGGCGGCGATGGGCGTCGTCGCTGTGACGATCTACACGATGTGCGCCGCCTGGTCGCGTTTCACGTCGTTGCGCGGCCCGGATCCGTACGACACACCTCCCACGATCCGAAACGACGAGGCGAACCGAGACTGAGCCCGACTACCCTCGACACGTGCTGAAACGCATCGACCTTCGAGGAACGACCGAAGTCCCGCGCGAGCTGTTGCCGCGCGCCACGTTCGACGTCGCGGCGGCGCTGGAACAGATCCAGCCGCTGCTCGACGCGATCCGACACGATGGGGCGGAACCGATCCGCCGCATCACCGCAGAGCTCGACGGCGTCGAACTCGACGCGTTGCGGGTGCCCGCCGAGGCCCTCGCGGACGCCGAGGCCTCGCTAGACCCCGCGCTGCGCGCCGCGCTGTCGGAGGCCATCGATCGCGTTCGCACCGTCCATCAACCGCAACGTCGCGTCGACCTGACGACGGAACCCGCCGCGGGCGCGCGCGTCATCCAGCGCTTCATTCCCGTCTCACGTGTCGGCCTGTACGTGCCCGGCGGCCTCGCGGCCCTGGCGTCCAGTGTGGTCATGAACGTCGTTCCGGCGCAGATCGCGGGCGTTCCGAGCATCGCCGTCTCGTCGCCGCCGCAACGCGGCACCGGCCTGCCGGACGCCACGATCCTCGCGGTCTGCGCGATGCTCGGCGTCGCCGAGGTCTACGCCGTCGGCGGTCCCGCCGCTATCGGCATGTTCGCGTACGGGACCGACGAGTGCGTCCCCGTCGACATGATCACGGGGCCGGGCAACATCTTCGTCACCGCCGCGAAGCGGGCCGTGCGCGGTGCCGTCGGCATCGACGCCGAGGCCGGGACGACCGAGATCGCGGTGCTCGCCGACGACACGGCCGACCCGTCGCACGTCGCCGCCGACCTCATGTCCCAGGCCGAGCACGACCCGGAGGCCGCCAGCGTCCTCGTCACGAACTCGCCGACCCTCGTCGACGCGGTCGCCGACGAACTCGCCGTCCTCGTCGACAAGACCGAACACTCGCAGCGCGTGACCATCGCGCTGTCGGGGCCGCAATCGGGCGTCGTGCTCGTCGACGACCTGGAGCACGGGCTCGCGGTGGTCGACGCCTACGCCGCGGAGCACCTGGAGATCCAGACCCGCGACGCCCTGGACCTGGCGATGCGCGTGCGCAACGCGGGCGCCATCTTCGTCGGTCCCTACTCGCCGGTGTCCCTCGGCGACTACTGCGCGGGTTCCAACCACATCCTGCCGACGGCCGGGTGCGCCCGGCATTCGTCGGGACTGACGACGGACGCGTTCCTCAAGCGGGTCAACGTCATCGACTACAGCGCGGAGGCGCTCGCGGCCGTCGCCGACCACGTCGTGGCGATCGCGGAGGCCGAGCGCCTGCCCGCGCACGCCGCGGCGATCCGGGCGAGGTTCTGACCGCGTGAACATCATCGACACGCTGCTGCGCCCCGACCTGCGCGGACGCGAGCCCTACGGCGCTCCGCAACTGGACGTGGCCGTGCGGCTCAACACGAACGAGAACTCCTATCCGCTGCCGCCGGCCGTCGTCGCGTCCATCGAGAAGGCGGTGTCGGCGGTCGCGCCGCACCTCAACCGCTATCCCGATCGTGACGCCGTCAGGTTGCGCGCCGACATCGCCGATTACCTCGGGTACGGCCTCACCCCCGAGGCGGTGTGGGCGGCCAACGGCTCCAACGAGATCCTGCAGCAGCTCTCGCAGGCCTTCGCCGGTCCGGGACGGGTCGCCCTCGGCTTCACTCCCGCGTACTCGATGCACCCGATCATCACGACCGCCGTCGGTGGTGCCTGGATCGAGGGCAATCGCGATCGGCGTTTCGACCTGACCGTCGAGTCCGCGGTCGAGCAGGTCCTGCGGCATCGGCCCGACATCGTCTTCCTGTGTTCGCCGAACAACCCGACGGGGACCGCCCTCACCCCGGAGGTCGTCACCGCCGTCGTCGACGCCGCTCCCGGGCTGGTCGTCGTCGACGAGGCGTACGCCGAGTTCGCGCGCGCCGGGACGACCAGCGCGCTCGACCTGCTCGTCGGTCGCCCGAGACTGGTCGTCACCCGGACGATGAGCAAGGCCTTCGGGCTCGCGGGCGCCCGCGTCGGATACCTCGCGGCCGACCCGGCAGTCGTCGAGGCACTGCGCCTCGTTCGGCTGCCGTACCACCTGTCGACCGTGACGCAGGTGGTGGCGCGGGCCGCCTTGGAACACGCTCCGCTGCTGCTGGCGACGGTCGACGCGATCCGTGAACAGCGCGATCGGCTGGTGCGGGAACTCACCGGCCTCGGGCTGGACGTGGCTCCCAGTGACGCGAACTTCGTATTGTTCGGCGGGCTGTCCGATTCCTCCGGGGTGTGGCGATCGTTGGTCGATAGGGGAGTCCTGATCCGCGACGTCGGCATCCCGGGATGGCTGCGGGTCACCGCGGGCACCCCCGAGGAGACGGGCGAGTTCCTCGACGCGCTGAGAATAATCCTGAATGGAGAGTCGTGATGAGTCGGACCGGGAACGTCGAACGCGCCACCAACGAGACGAACGTGTCGGTGTGGCTCGACATCGACGGCGGTCAGGGGACGGTAGAGGTCTCGACGGGAGTCGGCTTCTTCGACCACATGCTCCACCAGCTCGGTAAGCACGGAGGGATGGACCTGGTCGTCCGGTGCGAGGGCGACCTGCACATCGACGCGCACCACACGATGGAGGACACCGCGATCGCCATCGGCGCCGCGTTTGACCAGGCGCTCGGCGACAAGGTCGGCATCCGCCGCTACGCGGACGCGTTGATTCCGATGGACGAGGTCCTGGCCCGCGCGGCCGTCGACCTGTCGGGCCGCCCGTACATGGTCCATGAGGAACCGTCCGACCTCGCGCCAATGATCGGCCCGGCGTATCCGACGAGCATGACGCGTCATATTTTTGAGTCCTTCGCACACCATGCCCGATTGACCCTGCATGTGAGCGTGCTGCGCGCGGCCAACCCCGGTCAGCGTCCGGACGCCCACCACGTGGTCGAGGCCCAGTTCAAGGCGCTGGCCCGGGCGTTGCGGTCCGCCTCGACCCGAGACGGTAGCCACGGTGTGCCCAGTACTAAGGGTGTGCTCTGAGTGGACGACATCTGGCCGATCGTGTTGATGGGCGCCGCCGGTCTCCTGGTGGGCGGCAGCTTCTCGATGTATAAACAGGACAGTAAACGGGCGGCGATCGTGCTCGGCGTTCTCGCCGCGATCGCCCTCGCCGGAGCGATTCTGTGGTGGTGGCCTTCATCGTGACGACTCCAACGGTCGCCATCCTCGACTATGGTTCCGGGAATCTGCGTTCCGCGGAACGAGCGCTTCTCCGCGCGGGTGCCGCCGTGGAGGTGACGTCGGACAGGGCCACGTGCGTTGCGGCCAACGGACTCGTCGTTCCCGGCGTCGGCGCCTTCGCGTCCTGTATGGATGGAATCGTGGCCGTCGGTGGCGATCGCGCGATCGCGCGTCGAGTTCGTGACGCCGCGCCGATCCTCGGGATCTGTGTCGGCGCTCAGGTCCTCTTCGAGAGCGGTCGCGAGCACGGCCAGACGACGCCCGGTCTCGGGGTCTTCGAGGGCGTGGTGGAGCGGCTGCGGGCCGATCGCGTGCCGCACATGGGCTGGAACACCGTCGCCGCGCCCACCGACCTGACGCTGTTCGACGGTGTCGATCCCGATGCGCGTTTCTACTTCGTGCATTCATACGCCGCCACCGGTCCCGTGCCGGGGGCGACCGTCGCGACGTGCGACCACGGCGGCCGTTTCATCGCCGCCATCAACAGGGGCGCGGTCTCGGCGACGCAGTTCCACCCCGAGAAGTCCGCCGACGCGGGGGCGGCCGTCCTCCGCAACTGGGTGAGGAGCCTGCGGTGAGCACCGTGACCTTGTTCCCCGCCGTCGACATCGTGGCAGGCAAGGCCGTGCAGCTGGTGCAGGGGGTGTCCGGCTCCGGCAAGGAGTACGGCGACCCGGTGGCCGCCGCGCGGCGCTGGCACGAGCAGGGGGCGCGTTGGCTGCACGTGGTCGACCTCGACGCCGCCTTCGGGCGTGGCGACAACGCGGCCGCGATCGCCGCGATCTCGGCGGCCGTCGACGTCCGGCTGGAGGTGTCCGGCGGAATCCGCGACGACGCGTCGCTGCGACGCGCGTTGGACGCGGGCGCGGCCCGCGTCAACATCGGCACCGCCGCCATCGAGAAACCACAGTGGTGTGACGCGGCGATCGCCGCCCATGGGGAGCGGATCGCGGTCGGTCTCGACGTGCGCGGCGACCGGCTCGCGGCCCACGGCTGGACGACCGACGGCGACGACCTGCTGCCGGTGCTGGCGAGGCTCGACGCCGCCGGGTGCGCGCGTTACGTCGTCACCGACGTGGCCTCCGACGGAATGCTCGCCGGCCCGAACCTCGACCTGTGGCGGCGGGTCGCCGATCACACCGACGCGCCGATCATCGCCAGCGGTGGAGTGACCACACTGGATGATCTGCGGGTCGTCGCGACGCTGCCGCAGGTGGAGGGCGTCATCGTCGGCACCGCCCTGTACGAGGGTCGATTCGGCGTTGCCGAGGCGCTCGGCGTCCTGGCGGAAGCCCGGTAAATCCGCGCTCGCGCGGACACAGCTACGGAGGAAACATGACCGTTGTGGAACGCATCGGCTCCGGCGGACCGTGGGAGCAGCTGTACGGCTACGCCCGCGCGGTGGTCGCCGGGGACTGGATCGTCACGTCCGGCTGCACCTCGACGGTCGACGGTGTCGTCGTGCATAAGGGAGACCCGTACGCGCAGGCCAAGGAGGCGTTCCGGATCGGCCTCGACTCGATCGTCGCCGCGGGCGGCGCGTTCGCCGACGTCGTGCGCACTCGCATGTACGTCACCGATCCCGCGTTCGCCGACGCGGTCGGCCGCGCACACGGTGAGCTGTTCGGGTTGATCCGGCCGGCGGCGACGCTGGTCGTCGTCGGGCGCCTGCTCGATCCGGACCAACTCGTCGAGGTCGAACTGGACGCCTACCGCCGTCGCGAGTCGGAGGACGGCTAGGGAGCGCGTTCGCCGCCGTGCGACCTCCAGGCGGCGCCTCGCGGCGTGGTCGGTGTGCCCGGACCGTCCCTGGCACGTCGGAGGCGTCGAACGTCGGCGCGCGTGTGAGCGCAGCCCTCTCGTGAACGCGGCCACCTGGGGCAGGTTCGCAACGGGTTTCCCGCCCGCGCCATGGGTCCGGTTCGGGTCGACGGATCGCGATCGTGTGGGGGAGACCGATCGGACGGCGTTGGCATCGCGCTGGCCGTCGGGCGTTCACGGCCGCATTTAATCCTAAATGGACCTTAATGCGCCCGACTGGCCGGGATTTGACACAATGACTCCAATCCCGTTCGCCCCCAAGGAGTCGGATGTTCGCCTTCCTCACCGGCGCCGGCCTGTCCGCCGCGGCCGGTCTCAACGCCTATATCCCGTTGCTCATCGTCGGCCTCATCTCGAGGTTCACCGACCAGCTGAGCCTTCCCGTCGGGTTCGGCTGGATGTCCCAGTGGTGGGTCCTCGCGATCGTCACGGTGCTGTTGGCGGTCGAGTTCGTCGTCGACAAGATCCCGGTCGTGGACCACGTGAACGACGTGATCCAGACGGTCGTTCGGCCCGTCTCGGGTGGGGCCGTCGCTGCAGCGTCGAGCGCGGCGGGACAGTGGGACGACGCGGTGAGTTCCGCCGTCACCACCTCGGTCGACCCGGTGCCGGGCGCGATCCTCGGTGGGCTGCTGGCATTGGCGGTGCACGCCGCGAAGGCCTTGCTGCGACCCGTCATCAACGTTGGCACGGCGGGACTGGGCGGCTCGACGGCGAGCGTGGCGGAGGACACGAGCTCCGTCGGGTTGAGTCTGCTCGCGATCTTCCTGCCGATACTCGTCGGCGTCGCGCTGCTGGTGATGCTGGTCGTCTTCGTGTGGCTGTGGCGGGTTCTGCGCCGACGCCGACGCGCGCGTGGCGCGCGAAAGGCCGAGGCGACGGCGTCGGTCGGTTGACGGCGCGCCCACTCGACGGGAATCGAGGCGACCGCGGTTGTTCGTGGTTCTACAGTGTGGGCATGTCGATCGCTGTGCGTGTCATTCCGTGTCTCGACGTCGACGCCGGTCGCGTCGTCAAGGGTGTCCAGTTCGCGGGCCTGCGGGATGTCGGCGACCCGGTCGAACTCGCGGCGGCCTACGGGGAGGCCGGGGCGGACGAGCTGACCTTCCTCGACGTCACCGCCTCGGTGGACGACCGCGACACCGTGTACGACGTGGTGCGACGCACCGCCGAGACGGTGTTCATCCCGTTGACCGTCGGCGGCGGCGTACGCAGTGTCTCCGATGTGGATAGATTGCTGCGGGCCGGCGCCGACAAGGTATCCGTCAACACCGCCGTGATCGAGCGCCCCGAACTGATCGGCGAGATCGCGCGACGCTTCGGCTCCCAGGTGCTCGTGATGTCGCTGGACGTCGCGCCGAATCCGGCGATGCCCAGCGGCTGGGGAGTGACGACGCACGGGGGGCGTCGTTTGACCGAGCTCGACGCCGTGGCGTGGGCCGCGACCGCCGCCGATCTCGGGGCGGGGGAGATCCTCGTCAACTCGATCGAGGCGGACGGTACCAAGCAGGGTTTCGACCTGCCGCTGATCGCCGCGATCCGCGCCGTCGTGACGGCCCCCGTGATCGCCAGCGGCGGTGCCGGAGCCGCCGAGCACTTCCCGCCCGCGATCGCCGCCGGAGCGGACGCGGTCCTCGCCGCAAGCGTATTCCACTTCGGACAATTGACGATTCCGCAGGTGAAGGACGAACTCGCCGAAGCCGGGTATCCGGTGCGCCGGTGAGCATCCGGCGTGGTCGACACGGTGTGCCACGATCAACCCCATGACCGGTACCGCCACGCCAACGACCGTCGAGGCGGCACTCGACTGGCAGGAACGGATGCGTCATCGCGTTCGCGTCACCGAGGAACGCGTCGAGCCGCTTCACGTCACGGGCGTCGACGTCGCCTATGACGATGACGCCGGTGAGGCGGTCGCGGCGGCCGTCACCGTCGAGCTGGCGACACTGCGCCCGGTCGAACGGGTAACCCGTCGCGTCGCCGTCGACTTTCCCTACCTGCCGGGTCTGCTGGCCTTCCGAGAGAGCCCTCCGCTGCTCGCCGCCGTCCGCGCGCTGTCCCGGCCTCCCGAACTGATCGTCTGCGACGGACACGGGCTCGCCCACCCGCGCAGGTTCGGTCTCGCCTGCCACATCGGCGTCACCCTGGACGTTCCGACGATCGGCGTGGCGAAGAACCCTCCGATGTTCGACGTCGACCAGCCCGGCCCCGATCGCGGCGACTGGACGCCGTTGGAAACGGACGGCGAGGTCCTCGGCCGTGGCCTGCGGACCCAGCGCAACGTCAAACCCGTCTATGTCTCGATCGGCCATGCCGTGGGTCTGGACGAGGCCACCGATCTCGTGTTGCGCCTGTCACCTCGATATCGGCAGCCCGAGACGACTCGACTCGCCGACCAACTGTGTCGACGCGCACTGGCCGATACGCGCGGGTAACCTCGCGCGGCGGCCTCGCACCCGCTGGCTAGAGTGATTCCATGTCAGAGCCGCAATCTCCGAGCGACATCATGCGAACCGTATGCATGCCCTGTGCCGGAAGCGGCGACCTCGACCGGCACGTCGGTCGCCTGCGTGACGGCAAGATCATCACCGGTATCGTCCTGGACGAATGCTGGTTCTGCAAGGGAGACGGCTGGATCCGTTTCGCCCGCAGAGTGGTCTGACTCCCGCTCTCCAGCCGGGCCCACGCGTTCGCCGCTCAGACCCCGAGTTCCGCCTGACGCAGTCGATCCGCGCCGGCGCCCGTCACCTCGACGTCGGCCTGATCCTGACGGCCGAAACAGAAAAGCAGCACCTCGCTCGGTCGTCCCGTCACCGTCGCCGCGATCGGAATCCGGCCGTGGGTCCGCTGCCCGAAACCGGGGCACACGAGCTTGACCGTCATGTTGGCCTTGCGGATGAGCATTCGCGCCATCGACAGTCGCGACCACAGCGCCGCCTCCGTCGAACGCTCCAGCGGGCGGGGGCTCCAATCGGGCCGCGCGCGCCGCACGTCCTCGTGGTGAACGAAGAACTCCGAGGCGTTCAGCGCCTCGTCGATCGCGGGCACCCCGGACGGACTCCACGACGGCGGAGCCTCGAGCAGGCCCAAGAGCCTGTCGTAATCCATCCGCAGATACCGCCCCCGTGATCGTTCCGCCAGATCGGCCAGACCAGGAACGAGAATCCCCACCGATGACAGCGGCCGACGCTCTCGCGCCACCAGATGCGCCGCCAGGTCCCGCGTCGTCCACCGGCCACAGAGCGTCGGCGCGTTCGGGCCGACCCTTTTCATGAGGTGGACGAGCTCCGTGCGTTCGGTCGCCGCCAGTCGTGTCATGCCCTCGATTATCGCAGGACGAGACGATGTCACACCCCGTACGTATGCTGGGGTCGCGCGTCGCGCGCCAGTCCTAACGCCCGTCCGAGCTGTGACGGTGGTCCCTTTCAGAGGCACTCGATCGCGCACTAGCAGGAAGCTTGACAGCGCTGGTCATGTAAGGACCAAAAGGGCCTTGCGGTATTGACAATCGCGCGTCACGATTATCCAGGCGAGCGGTGGTTGCTGCCCAGACGACGCGGGAGGTTGAGTGGACGACACAACACAAGACAAGGGAATCGTCGGACGGGGAATACGGGTCCTCGCCATGTCGGTCCGCCGGGAACCCGGCATCTTCGCCCTCGCCACCGGCGGCGCGATCCTGCACTCCGGCATGACCCTCGCCGGGGCCTTCATCTCGGGCGCGATCGTGGAACGCGTCGTCGCCCCGTCGATCGCCGACCGTGAGCCGGCCCTCGGTGCCTTGGGCATCGCCGCCGTCGTGCTGATCCTGCTGAGTCTCCTCAAGATCTCCGGAATGTTGGCCCGTCGCCTCGGCGCCGGAGCCATGCAGTTCCGACTCCAAGCCACTCACCGTCGCCTCGTCACCCGCCGCTACATGAAGCTGCCCGTCGCCTGGCACCAACGGCACCAGACCGGCTCGCTGCTGTCCAATGCGAACGCGGACGTCGAAGCCAGCTTCGCGCCGATCGCCCCGCTGCCGTTCTCGGTCGGCACTCTCGTCATGCTCGTCATCGCCGTCATCGCGATGCTCGCCACCGACTGGGCGCTCGCGCTCATCGGTCTTTCGGTCTTCCCCGCACTGTTCGTCCTCAACATCGTCTACGCCCGTCGCATGTCCCCGCGCATGATGCGGGTCCA
Source organism: Stackebrandtia soli (assembly GCF_965137155.1). Lineage (NCBI taxonomy): Bacteria > Bacillati > Actinomycetota > Actinomycetes > Glycomycetales > Glycomycetaceae > Stackebrandtia > Stackebrandtia soli. The sequence goes on along the minus strand of NZ_CBCRZX010000004.1, from coordinate 151,220 downwards.
GCACCTGCGCGCGGAGGTCTCGGCCGTCGGACACGAGAGCTTCGACGGCGCGCTCGTCGTCAAGACGATGGGCCGCGAGGCCGAGGAGACGATCCGGTTCAACGACACCGCGGATCAACTGCGCGACTCGCTCATCCGCGTCGGCCGCCTGCGCGGCCTGTTCGATCCGGTCATGACGGCCCTGCCCGACCTCGGCACGCTCGCCGTCATCATCGTCGGCGCGTGGCGCCTCTCCAACGGCGCCATCGGAATGCAGGAGATCGTCTCGATCACGTTCCTGTTCTCGGTGCTCGCGTTCCCGATCCGCGCGATCGCGTGGGTCTTGGCCGACCTGCCCCGCGCGGTCGTGGGCTGGGAACGCGTCAACAACGTCCTGACGGCCACGGGCGACATGCGGTACGGCAGCGAAGAGCTGCCCGACACCGGCCCCGCGCGACTCGACTTCGACAACGTCAACTTCTCCTATGAGGACGGTACCGAGGTACTGCACGACGTCACGTTCTCCATCGAACCCGGCAAGACCGTCGCGCTCGTCGGGCCCACCGGGTCCGGCAAGTCCACGATCGCGTCGCTCACGACCCGCCTCGTCGACCCGGACTCGGGATTGATCCGTCTCGACGGCTCCGACATCAAGACCCTGACTCACGAGAGCCTGGCCGCGACGACCGCGCTCGTTCCCCAGCTGGCGTTCGTCTTCGACGACACCGTTCGCGACAACATCAGCCTGGGCCGCCCGATCGGCCCCGACACCGACGCGGCCGTCTGGGAGGCGCTGCGCATCGCCCAGGCCGACGGCTTCGTCGCCAAGGTCGAGAACGGTCTCGACACCGAGGTCGGCGAGCGGGGCACCACCCTGTCCGGCGGCCAGCGCCAACGCCTGTCGCTGGCGCGCGGTCTCGCGGGCCAACCGAGGCTCTTGATCATGGACGACGCGACGAGCGCCGTCGACCCGAAGATCGAGTCCGCGATCTTGAAGGGGCTCAAGGAGAGCGGGCACCCCGCGTCCGTCCTCGTCGTCGCGTACCGGCGGGCGACGATCTCGCTCGCCGACGAGGTCATCTACCTCGAACGCGGCCGAGTGGTCGCGCGCGGCACCCATGATCGGCTGCTGGCCGAGGTACCCGGGTACGCCGCACTCGTCACCGCCTACGAGCGGGCGGAGGCGGAGCGCGCGGCCGAGGGAGAGTTCGACGACGGATTGCCGGCCGATGACGCCAGCTCGCACGATTCGGAGGTGTCCGCGTGAGCGAATCCACTGTGACTGAAGAACGCCCCGAGGGACCGTGGGCGACGCTCAAGCGCGGCCTGGCCCTGTCCCCGGAGCTGCGCAGCGGGCTGATCGGGACGATCGCGCTGGCGATCGTCGCCACGATCAGCCGAGGCGTCGTGCCGGTCGCCGTCCAGCAGGGCATCGACAACGGTCTGCTCGCCGAGGGCGGGCCAGACTTCGGTGTCGTGTTCACCGTCGTCACGGCGGGCGTGGTCGTCATCGCGGTCGCGGTCGTCGCGGGTTACATGATGAACCTGCGCCTGTTCACGAGTTCGGAGACGGCGCTCGCGTCACTGCGGACGCGGACGTTCCGACACATTCACGACCTGTCGATGCTGCACCAGCAGAGCGAGCGCCGTGGCGCGTTGACGGCGCGGGTGACCACCGACATCGATCAGATCAGCCAGTTCCTCCAGTTCGGAGGAATCTACTTGATCGTGTCGGCCGGGCAGATCGTGATGGCCACCGTCATCATGTTCGTCTACTCCTGGCAGCTGGCACTCGTGGTCTGGGTGTCGGTGCTGCCGATCCTGTGGCTGGTGCGGATCCTGCAGCGGTCCCTGGCCGTCGCGTACGCCGTGGTGCGAGCGAAGGTCGGCGTCATGCTCGGCGCGATCGCGGAGACGGTCGTCGGCGCTTCGGTGATCCGCGCCTACGGCGTGGGCGACCGCACGTCCGAGCGCATCGACAAGTCCATCGAGGATTTCCGCAGCGCGCAGTACAAGGCGTTGTCTCGCAGCGTGTTGAGCACCGCCACCGGTGAGGGCACCAGCGGCGTCGCGCTGCTGGCGGTGGTCGTCGCGGGCGTGTTCCTCGGCGCGAGCGGCCAGCTGAGCATCGGTGAGTTGACGGCGTTCCTCTTCCTGGTCACGTTGTTCGTGCAGCCGGTCATGATGGCGACGGAGATCCTCAACGAGGCGCAGAACGCGATCTCCGGTTGGCGTCGCGTTCTTGACATTTTGGACACCGATCCCGACGTGGTGGACCCGGGCGACACGGGAACGCGCCTGCCGCGCGGCCCGATCTCGGTCCGGTTCGACAAGGTGGCGTTCAACTACCCTGATGGGCCGACGGTTCTGGCCGACATCGACGTCGGGATCGACGCGCGGCGGAAGGTCGCGATCGTCGGTGAGACGGGAAGCGGCAAGACCACCTTCGCGAAGTTGCTGACTCGACTGATGGACCCGGCGTCCGGCTCCGTGTTGTTGTCGGGCGTTCCGATTCGGGACATCAGCTTCGCGTCGCTGCGTCGGCGCGTCGTCATGGTGCCGCAGGAGGGCTTCCTGTTCGACGCGACGGTCGCCGCGAACGTCCGCTTCGCCAATCCGGGGCTGACGGACGCCGAGATGTACGTGGCGTTCTCAGAGCTCGGGCTCGCGGACTGGGTGGACGCTCTGCCGCAGGGGCTCAACACCCCGGTCGGTGAACGCGGAGAGGCGTTGAGCGTCGGTGAGCGGCAGCTCGTCGCGTTGACGCGCGCCTACGTGACGGACCCGGATCTGCTCGTCCTGGACGAGGCCACGTCGGCTGTCGATCCGGGGACGGAGGTGCGGCTCGCAGGCGCCTTGGACGCGGTGACTCGCGGCCGGACGACGATCGTGATCGCGCACCGCCTTTCGACGGCCGAGGCGGCCGACGAGGTGCTCGTGTTCGACGCCGGTCGGATCGTCCAGCGCGGATCGCATCGCGAGCTCGTGGAGCAGGTCGGTTCGGTGTACGACGGTCTGCACCAGTCCTGGGTGCAGCAGACGCGGTCGGTGTGATCGTTCGGTGTCGGCCGCGCGGCCGACACCGATTACCAGAGGCTGTCCCGTTACCCGGCAGATCGGCTGCGGCGGCGCCGGAACGCCATCGGCCACGTTGTCGAAGCACCTGCATACGGCACCCGTATGCAGGAACTTCTCCGCCCTGCCGAGTGACGTCCTGACCCGTGCCTCGCTCGACCTGAGGTAACGGGACAACCTCTAGGGCCGTTGTTCCGGCAACGCGTCGGCGAAACGCGAAGCCACCCTGGCCACGGCGGCGCGAAGTTCTGTCCCGCCGGTGACCCGGAATGCGAACGGCACGTTGGGGAGCCATTCCTGTGCGTACATCGTCGGGTTACTGGTGCTGCCCACGAGCACGCAACCGTGCGGTGCCGGTTCGAGACGTCCCATGGGAGGTCGAATCCACGGTGCGACCTCGGCCAGCGGGGCATCGAACTCCACCCGGGTCGGATAGTCCCAGCCCATGCCCAGATTGTCCTCGAGGGCCGTCCACGGGTCGAGGTCGTCGGGCGGCTCGAACTCGGACTCGGTCTGCTGGAGAGCGCGGATTCGGTCGATCCGATAGGTGCGGATCGCGTCGGCGCGATGGGAGCGGCACAACAGGTACCACCTCCCGTAGCGGACGACGACGGCCCACGGGTCCACTTCGGTCTCCCACTCGTTGCCGGATTCGCTTCGATACCCGATCGATACGACACGCTGAGCCGCCGCAGCGGCGACGAGCGCGCTGGTGATGGCGGGATCGGGACGGGCCGAGCGGTAGTCGGGGGCGGTCGACGCGTGCTCTCGCAGCGCCGCGGCTTGCTGTCGGACCCGATCGGGCAGAGCCTGGACGACCTTGTCCAAGGCGGAACCGACGAGGTCGGTGCCATCGGTGGCCGCGGGCTGGCTGTCGAGCACCGCCATGACCAGACCGAGTGCCTCGGTCTCGGTGAACGTGACCGGCGGCAGCTTCATGCCGCGCCCGAGCCGGTAACCGCCGTGGGGCCCCCGAGTTGACGCGACGGGGATGCCCGCTTCGCGGAGGATCCCGACGTAGCGCCGCGCGGCCCGCTCCGTGACTCCCAGCTTTTCGGCCAGTTCTCCGGCCGTCGCGCCGGGGCGCGACTGCAGGAACTCGAGCGTGCGCAGCGCTCGCGCGGTGGGGCTGAGATCGATCGGCATTCGAAGATATTAGGTGGACATTTCATAATCCGGAAGCCGATTGTCCGGAACCGGTTCTAGGTTGATTCCCATGCCCGAGTTGCACCAGGAACCCGGGTTCTAGAGGTCGTACGAGATCTGACCACACTGGACAAGGAGAAGTGATCATGGATATCGTGCTCATCGCCGGCATGTGGCTTGACGGGTCCGCATGGGACGACGTAGTTCCCGCGCTGGAGAAGCTCGGGCACCGTCCGGTGCCGGTCACGTTGCCGGGGCAGGGCGACGGCGCCACGTCCGCCACGTTCGACGATCAGGTGGCGGCGGTGCTGGCCGCGGTGGATTCCGCGTCCGGGAAACCGATGGTGGTGGGGCATTCCGCCGCCTGTGCCCTGGCCTGGATCGCCGCTGACAGGCGGCCGGAGCAGGTGGCCTCCGTCGCGTTGATCGGTGGTTTCCCGTCCGGAGACGGGAAGACCTATTTCGGTTTCTTCGAACCGGTGGACGGGGTCGTGCCCTTCCCTGGTTGGGAGCCGTTCGAAGGTCCGGACTCGGCCGACCTGGACGACGAGGCCAAGCGACGCTTCGTCGCGAGGGCGATCGCCGTTCCCGAGGCCGTGACCAAGGGCATTGTGCGGCTGTCCGACGAGCGACGTCACGACGTCCCAGTGCTGGCGGTATGCCCCGAGTTCACGCCCGCCGACGTTCGTGAATGGATCGCCGACGGGGATGTGCCCGAGCTCGCTAATGCCAGGCACCTAGATCTCGTCGACATCGACTCGGGACACTGGCCCATGTTCACGAAGCCGACCGAACTCGCCCGGCTGCTCGCCGAAGCCGCCGACAAGCTCTGACGTCACACGGCTGGAGGTTGTCCCGTTATCGCAAGACCTGAGGTATCGAGACAACCTCTAGAAGACCGGCGTCGGGTCGGGGAGTTGGGTGAGGCTGCGCTGGCGGCGCAGGATCGCGTGCACCCGGGGGGAAGTGCAGCGGCGGGCGACCAGTTCGGTGTCGACGACCTCGGTGCGAGCGGCGTCGATGTCACCTTGGGCGACAAGCGATCGGGCCAGTCTGAGCCGGGTCAACGCGATGTCCCGCAGGTGGTGGCTCGACAGATCGGTCAGCGCCGCGCGGAAGCGCCGCGCGGCCTCGGATCCGTGCCGTTCCGGGTCGGCTCCCGCCAGGACCAGGTGCAGGTGAGCTTTTCCGACGAGCGTGTGCCGAAGGAAGGTGTTGTCGGTGAGGATCGGCGGGCTCACGAGCGGTTCGTCGAGCCCGGCCACGATCTTGTCGAAGGAGTCGAGCGCGGTGAGTGTGGCGTCGACGTCACCGGCGGCGGCGTGGGCCTGTGCCGTGGCGGCGTGCCCCCAGGCCTCGATGTCGGAGTCGTCGCCGGTGGTGGGGATGGCCGAGGCCATCGCGAGCCCACCGGCGGGGTCCCCCATGGTCGAGTAGACGATGGATTGCCGGGCTTGGATCTCTGCGGCGAGCGTGAGCTGCTGACCCGCGATCGCCCAGCGGCGCGCGCAGTCGTGCCAGAACAGCGATCCGCCGCGATCGCACGAGTCGAAGCGGATCCAACCGGCGAGCCGCGCGAATCGGGCCGCGAGCGAGAGCAGGTTGAGCGACAGGTCGTCGGGTTCGCCGATGTGCATCCCGATGAGGTCCTGCGACTGTCGTTCGACGGCGTCGCTGATCTGTTGTCCGCCCATCGACCGGTCGATCTCGGTGTACGACTCGAGGAGCCGGTACAGGGTCGTCGTGGTGTGCGGGTTGGCGCGGACGCGGACGGCGTGGTCGGAACCGTCGCCGCGCTGCGGCGGGGCGTGCGCGCTCGGTGACGGCCACGCGACCGGCATCGGCATCGCCAATTGCTTGCTGTGGGCGCGTTCGCCTTCGATGAGGTTGAGCAGACCCATCAGTTCGCCGCCCGTGTCGAGGAGGTCGTCGCAGCGCTTCGCGAACTCGGGGTTGGCGTGTCGCCGGGAGCTCTCCAACTTCGAGATGTAGGAGCCGTCGACGTCGAGGTCGCGCGCGAGCTCGGCTTGGGTCAGCCCTCGGCTGCGGCGCCAGTACTTCAGGCGGTTGCCGAAATGGGCAGCCATCGCCTCGTGGCCGCTACGGAGATCAGGCGTCGACATGGCTGTATACCTCAAGGGGGCGGGGGTTGAGGGGCAGTCAACCAGCGTCGTCGCTGATCGTGACGGCAATCATAATTCAACGAATGTCGTCCGGCGAAGTGACACAGGCCATTCGGCGTAGGTATGTCCAAATGGCGTTATTTCGATGAACGACCGGTCGAATCCGTTGCCCGCGGACGGGAGGTCCAATCGCCGGTTCGGGATCGGGCTGTCGCAGAATGGGCGGCGATGACAGTACTGATCACGACCGCGGACGACGATCGCATCGCCGACTATCGATCGCTGACTGACCTGGCGTTGCGGACCCGGTTCGAGCCGCCGAACGGCTTGTTCATCGCGGAGGGCGAGTTGGTCGTCCGGAGGGCGCTTCGCTCCGGATACCGGCTGCGGTCGGTGCTGGTCGACGCCAAACGGGTCGACCAGGTGGCCGACATCGAGGGTGCCACGGTCTACGCGGCCACTCCCGACGTGCTGGAGGCGATCACGGGTTTCCACGTTCACCGTGGCGTTCTCGCGTCGTTCCACCGCAAGGATCCGGTGCCCGTCGAGAGCGTGCTGTCCGAGGCACGGCGGGTGCTGATCCTGGAGGACGTCAACAACCACACCAACATCGGCGCGGTGTTCCGTGGCGCCGCCGGGCTCGGGATGGATGCGGTGTTGTTGTCGCCGACGTGCGCCGACCCGTTGTACCGGCGGGCCGTGCGGGTGAGCATGGGGGAGGTCTTCGCCCTTCCCTACGCTTTCCTCGACCCGTGGCCGGATTCGTTGCAACTGTTGCGCGACAACGGCTTTAGTCTGCTCGCCCTGACCCCTGATCCGTCCGCGACGCCGATTCAGGCCCTCGACGCGTCGCTGCGGCGGCGTCCGGCGCTGCTGTTCGGCGCCGAAGGTCCAGGTCTGTCGCGGCACGCCCTCGACGGTTCCGACGCCCGCGTCCGCATACCGATGACGCGGGGCGTCGATTCGCTCAACGTCGCGGCGTCGGCCGCCGTCGCGTGCTGGGAACTGACGCGGACCGACCCGGTCTAGCGAGAGCCCGGGAACTCCGTTTCCGTCGCGTGGGACCAGACGGCGCCTCGCGCGGCGGCGCGATGCCCACGCGCCTTGCCCCAGCCCGCCGGAAGACCTGGCGAACACCGGAATTCGGGCATCCGTCCGCGTCGTGAATGCGTCCGCGTCGAGCGGGACGGATTCCCGCACGTGTTGGCGGCCGTCCCGTTATCCGACAGGTCGGCGTCGGAACGCCATCGGACGTCTCGTCGACCTTGGCGCGGTGCTCGCCGGTTCACCGTCGGGTCGAGACGCGCCCGACCCGCCTAACGCCACCCGAGACGCCTGACCGATCACCCCAACAGGGCCCGGTGCATGGCGGCCAACTCCGCTTCGTCGTCGCTCACCATGCGGGCGGCCAGCCACGCGGCCCCGGCGGCCCCGTCGCTCGCGGCGTGCACGGGGGCTTCGGGAAACGCGACCGCGAGGGCCGACCGGATGCCGTCGGCGATCGGGGTGTCGCCCGCCGCGAGGCTCCCGGCGAGCACGATCGGCGTCGACTCTCCCGGGGCGCGGACGGCGATCATCTTCTGGCACAACAGTTCCACCGCCTCGGCGATGATGAGCTTCGCCGTCGGATCCCCCTGTATCGCGGCGGACGTCACCAATGGAGCGTATTCGGCGAGGCGGATCGGCGCGTCGGCCATGACCCGCCCGATCACCGCCTCCACCGAAGCACCCGACACCGACAACGCGCTGAGGACCGACGCGGTGAGCGGACCCGCCGGCTCATGCCCGTTGATGTGTCGAAGCGTCCGGTTCACGGCCTGACGGCCGAGCCAAAACCCGGAACCGGTGTCGCCGAGCAGCCAGCCGTAACCGTCGTCGCGGGTGCCGCTCAGATCGAAGTCGGTGACCTGCGCCGCGACCGCGCCGGTGCCCGCGATGAGGACCGTCCCGTCTCCGGCCGAGCTTCCCGCGGCGAACGCGACCAGCGGGTCGCCGACCATTCGCACGTCGGCGTCGATGCCGTACGCGCGCCACACGGGATCGAAGATGCGTTCTCCGTCGTGGGCTTGGGCCGAGCGAGCGCCCGCGATTCCCATGACGACACCGGCGACGCTGCTCGCGTCGAGCCCGGCCATCGCCTGGTCCATCGCGTCGCGGACGTTCGCGACGGCGACGTCGCGTCCGCGCGAGATCGGGTTGCCCCCGCCGGCCGCACCGGCTCCGAGACGACGGCCCGAGCGGTCGGCGACGACGATCCGGGTCGACGTTCCGCCGACGTCGAGCCCGACCAGAAGGTCGTTCGGTGAAAACATTTGCCGATCCTAATGTGTGCGGCGGTTTTGTGCAGCGCCTGCACTCGACCGTTTTATGGACGTCATCGGGGTAACGGATCGTGACGAATTGTCTCAAGTCTGAAAAGATTGCCCGCTATCACTTGACGTTCAGGGCCGCAGGCACGAGTTTTACTCATGTCGGGAAACTTCGCGCGAACGTCGCCACCGTGGCGATTAGCGCCAGACGAAACGGGCCTCACGTGACGCAACCTCAGCTTGAGCGCGACACCGCGCGCCGAGCCGACGTGCTCGCGCGTATCGCCGCCCTCGACGGCGAGGTGTCGGACGCGCTCGCACGGGTCGCCGCGACCGTGCTGGCCGACCCCGCCGCCGCCGCTCGATCGACCATCGTGGAACTCGCTGAGCGGAGCGGCACCTCACCGGCGTCGATCACGCGTTTCTGTCGGAGTCTCGGCTTCGACGGCTACGCCGCGCTGCGGGTCGCGATCGCGACCGATTCCGGTCGGGCCCAGGTTGACGGCCGCTGGCAGGTCGACATCGGACGCGAGATCACCCCGGACGACCCGCTCGCGCTCGTGCTCGCGCAGGTCGTGGCCGCCGAGACCGCCGCGATCCGCGACACCGCGCACGGACTCGACCTGTCCGGGCTCGCGCGCGTCGCCGAGTCGATCACCGCCGCGCGCCGGGTCGACCTGTACGGCGTCGGGGGCAGCAGCCTCATCGTCAACTCACTCCATATGGGACTTCATCGCATCGGCGTGCCCGCGTGGGTGTGGCAGGAGATCCACGGCGCCCTCGCGTCCGCCGCGCAGCTCACGGCGCGGGACGTGGCCATCGCCTTCACGCACTCCGGCGGCACGGCCGAGGCGGTGGAGATGCTCGCCGAGGCGGGCAGTCATGGCGCGCTGACGGTCGCGGTCACGAGCTTCACCCGCTCGCCCGTCACCGACGTCGCCGACGTGGTGCTCATGTCGTCGACCCGCGCCGAGTCCTCCTGGTCGGATGTCATGGCGGCACGGCATTCCCAGCTGCTCGTCGCCGACCTGCTGTATCTGGCGGTCGCGCAACGCACCTATCCGACGGCGGTCTCGTCCTTCGCGGCGACCGCGCACGCCGTCGCCGGGCATCGACGTCCTCCCCGTGCCCCGCTCGATCTCTCGATCCCTGTCCCCCGTTCGGGAGTGGTCAACGGAGGGGAACGCGGTACGGGGGCGATTGTCGATGAGTGACTTCGCTGGCTACTGTGAAGCCACTCACGAAAGCAACACGACGAAACAGAAAGGGACAAAACCGCACATGACGATCTCGGCGGACGCATATCTCGCGGCCCTCAAAGGCGTGTTGGACGATGCCGCGTCGACGCAGCGCGACGCGCTCGCCGACGCCGCCGACCGCATCAGTGACAGCCTCGCCGCAGGCGGTGTGCTCCAAGCATTCGGAACCGGTCACTCCGAAGCGCTGTGCATGGAGCTCGCCGGTCGCGCGGGAGGGCTCGTCCCCACCAACCGGATCGCGTTGCGCGACCTCGTGCTTCGGGGCGGAGCCGACCCCGAACTGCTCGGAAGCGACAAACTCGAACGCGACCCGGCGATCGCACGGAACCTGTTCGCGCTCACCGGCGCCGACCCGGCCGACGTCTTCGTCATCGCGTCCCAATCCGGGATCAACGGTTCCATCGTGGAATTCGCCCTCGCGGTCAAGGAGGCCGGTCATGATCTGATCGCCTTCACCTCGACGGAACACTCACTGCGCACCCCGTCTCGACACCCGAGCGGGCGACGCCTCCTCGACATCGCCGATGTCGTCATCGACAACCGCGCGCCGTACGGCGATTCGCTGCTGCCCCTGCCGGGTGGCGACGGATCGGTGTGCGCCGCCTCGTCCATCAGCGCGGCGATGCTCGCGCAGATGCTGGTCGCCGAAGTAGTGCGGCGACGTTTGGCCGTCGGAGACACACCCCCGGTGTACCTCTCCGCGAACGTCCCCGGCGGGGACGAACACAACAACACCCTTGAATCGCGCTACGCCGGTCGTATCCGGCGCGGTGCCTAGCGATTCGCATCCTTGTCAAAGGAGACAACCACAATGACGATCAATCCCGAAACGAGCGACGTCACCCGTCGCCGGGTGCTCCAGGGCACCGCGCTGGGTGTCGCCGCCATCCCCGCCGTGGGTCTGCTGGGCGCCTGCGCGACCAGCGGCTCCGACGAGAGCGGCGAGGACGTCGAGAACAGCGGTGACGCCGAGAACCCGTTCGATGTGGACCCCAGCGCGCCCCTGAGCGTCGTGATCTTCGACGGTGGCTACGGAGACGCGTACGCCACCGAGGGTCATCAGCCGATGTACAAGGCCAAGTTCCCCAAGGCCGAGATCGAGCACATGAAGACCCAGAAGATCGCCGACAAGCTTCAGCCGAAGTTCGCCGAGGGCTCCCCGCCGGACGTCATCGACAACTCCGGTGACAACCGGCTCGCGTTGGAGAAGCTCGTCAAGGACGGCGAACTCGCCGAACTGACGCCGCTGCTCGAAGCCCCGTCGATCGACGACCCGAAGGTCAAGGTCAAGGACACGCTGCGCCCCGGCGTGATCGAGGCCGGCACCTTCAACGGCAAGGTCTACGCCCTCAACTACGCGTACAACGCGTGGGGCATCTGGTACGACTCGGCTCTCTTCAAGGAGAAGAGCTGGACCGTTCCGACGTCGTGGGACGAGATGATGGCCCTGTGCGCCGACATCAAGAAGGACGGCATGGCGCCGTGGACGTACGCCGGTGTGCACCCGCAGTACCTGCTGGACATGGCCGTCACGCTCGCCGCCCGACTCGGTGGACGTCAGGTCTCGGTGGACATCTCCAACCTGAAGGAGGACTCCTGGACCAACGACCACGTCATGGCCGCCGCCGAGGCGATGTACTCCCTCTACGAGAAGGGTTACATCCTCGAAGGCACCCCGGGCATCGACCACATCGACTCCCAGACGGCGTGGAACAAGCACGAGGCCGCGTTCATCCCCTGTGGAGCGTGGATCGCCAACGAGCAGAAGGACAAGACCCCCGAGGGCTTCGAATACGGCTTCCTCGGCGTCCCCGCGCTCGAAGGCAGCACCCAGCCGAACCTCCTCTGGGCGACCGGCGGCGAGCCGTTCATCGTCCCGGAGAAGGCCGCCAACAAGGCCGGCGGCTACGAGTACCTCCGTCTGATGCTGACCCAGGAAGGCGCGCAGGCGTTCGCCGACGCGACCTCCTCCCCGGCCTCGATGAAGGGCGTCACGGTCGACAACCCGGCCGCGAACTCCGTCGGAAGCGCCATCCCCGAGGACTTCAACGACCTCCACGCCCCGCGCATTTTCGAGCTCTACAACCAGCTCAAGGAAGAACTGCGTCCGCACCTCGGCTCCCTCATGAAGGGCTCGCTGAAGCCGGACAAGTTCTGTGACGCCATGCAGAAGGGCGTCGACAAGTACCGCGAGGACGGCAACGAGATCTTCGAGGAGAAGTAACCGGCTCCC
>NZ_CBCRZX010000004.1:135603-139089 GCF_965137155.1 Stackebrandtia soli | reverse complement strand
ACGNNNCACCCCTCCCGTGGCGTCGACACCGGCTCGACTCAAGAAGTGACGATCGATCGATGAAGCACGGCAAAGTCCCGTTCATACTCTCGTTCCTGGCGCTGCCGGTCGGCCTCTACACGTGGCTCGTCCTGATGCCCTTCGCGCAGGCGTTCCAGATCTCGTTGACCGACTGGAGTGGAACGTCCAACAAGTTCAACTACATCGGCTTCGAAAACTTCGTCGAACTGTTCCAGGACGACGTGTTCGTGCTGCCCGGATTGAAGAACACCGGCATCATCCTGTTGGTCATGCCGGTGCTGACGATCGCGCTCGCCCTGTTCTTCGCCTTCATGCTCAACGTCGGCGGACAATCCAAGGGCGGACGGATCAGGGGCGTGCGGGGCGCGTCCTTCTACAAGATCGTCTACTTCTTCCCGCAGGTCCTGTCGTTGGCGATCATCGCGATCCTGTGGAAGCAGATGTACGCGCCCGCCAACTTCGGGGGCATGCTCGCCAGCGCCCTGAAATTCGTCGGGATCACCCCACCGGTCAACGGCTTCCTGGCGCGTGAGGACTTCGTCCTCTGGTGCGTCATCGCCGTCATGGTGTGGAGCGCCGTCGGCTTCTACCTCGTGTTCTTCTCGTCCGCGATGGCCTCCATCCCGACCGAGATCTACGAGGCCGCGCTCATCGACGGCGCCAGCCGAGTCACCACGTTCTTCCGGGTGACGTTGCCCCTGCTGTGGGAGTCGGTGCAGACGGCCTGGGTGTACCTCGGCATCATCGCGCTGGACGCGTTCGCGCTCGTGTACATCATGACCCCGGAACAGGGCGGTCCGAACCACGCCAGCGAGGTCATCGGTGGCGTCGTCTACCGGTACTCGTTCTCGTTCCAGGAGCGGGGCATGGGTGCGGCGATCGGTGTCGTGCTGTTCTTCGCGACCCTCATCATGGCCGTCGTCTCGCTGCGGGTCACCCGCCGTGACCGCGTGGAATACTAAGGAGCCTTCGACATGTCTCTGACGACCGCGCCGGTGGAGAAACCGACGGAACCGGTCGCCCTCAAGCGATCCGAGAAGCCCGCGACCGAAGGCCGGGTCCTCAACGTCTTCTCGCACGGCATCCTCATCCTGTGGGCCGTGATGATCATCGTGCCACTGGCGTGGGTGATCGTCTCGTCGTTCAAGACCGAGTCCGAGATCGACGGCGACCCGCTCGGACTGCCCGAGAACCTACAGTGGATCAACTTCGCGAACGCGTGGGACAAGGGCAACATCGGTGTCTACTTCCTGAACACCGTCCAGGTGCTCGTCCTGTCCGTGACGTTGACGATGCTGCTCGGCGCGATGGCCGCCTACGTCCTCGCTCGATACGAGTTCCGCGGCAACCGCCTCGTGTTCTTCACCTTCGTCTCCGGCATGATGTTCCCGGTGTTTCTGGCGTTGTTCCCGGTGTTCAAGACGCTCGCGAACGTCGGTCTGCTGCAGCCGATGGAGATCGCGCCGGGCGTGAAGCTCTACATCGGTCTCGTGCTCGTCTACGCGGCGTACTCGCTGCCGTTCACGGTGTTCTTCCTGACGGCGTTCTTCCGCACCCTGCCGCACGGCGTCGCCGAGGCCGCGATGATCGACGGAGCGGGCCACTACCGGCTCTTCTTCCAGGTCATGCTGCCGATGGCGAAGCCGGGCATCATCTCGATCACCATCTTCAACATCATCGGGCAGTGGAACCAATTCCTGTTGCCGCTGGTGCTCGTCCCCGACGACGAGGACGCCGTGATCTCGCAGGGCCTCGCCGACCTGGCGGTGGTCATGGGTTACGACGGTGACCCGGGAGCGTTGTTCGCCGGTACCACTCTGGCGATGCTGCCGATCCTCATCACGTACATCATCTTCCAGCGTCAGATCCAGGCCGGAATGACGGCCGGCGCCATCAAGTAGTTCTTCGGGGTCGGCTTGGGCGGGTGGTACCTGGCCCGTTCAGCCGGCCCTGGCGTCGTCACCAGCTCCATTCAGTCTTGTCCGGAACCACCTGAACGCGCCGCGCGCCTTCGTCGAAGTGCGGTGCGTTCTTGGTGTGCGCGGCGTGCTTTCCGGCTTCCGTTCGGGAAGGCGGGGACGCGCTGTTCTGGCTCGGTCGGGCGATGTACGGATCGGGTCCGCTCCGCTATGGACAGAAAGAGAGCCCACCGAGCCGGAGGTGGCGGCCATCCGTGGACCCGGGACTCTCGACGCGAGGCGGCCACCCACGTTGTCCATCATGGTCGAATATGACGGTGCGTGGAGTTTCAGGGCGGCCGACGCACGCACGTCGGCCGCCCTGTGCGCGTACTACGCCGCGAGAAGGGCGTCGATCTGGCCGACGGCGAGCTTCAGGCCCTCGCTCATGCCCATCTTGTCCAGCTGGTCCATGTCCTCACGGGACTCGAAGCGGGAGAGCATCTCCATGCGGGTGCCTCCCTCGTGCTCCGACAGCCGCACGTGTCCCTTCGTCGTCGGCATGCTGTCCGCCGGGTTCCCGTCCTGGTCGGCGAAGCCGTCCGTGAACTCCAGCGAGTTCGGCTCGTCGACGGCGTCGACCTTCCACCAGCCGTGGTACTTCTCGCCGTCCGGGCCGGTCATGTAGTACTTGACGTCGCCGCCGACCCGCAGCTCGTGCACCTCCATCGTGGCCGGGAACGTCGGCGGGCCCCACCAGCGCTCGAGCTGGCGCGGGTCGGCCCACAGCTGCCACACGCGCTTGACGGGCGCGGGGAAGTCGGCGATCAAGGTCAGGGTCAGATTGTCGAAGTCCTTGTCGACACTCGTGACGGTCATGTGCGTTGCCCTTTCGTTGGTTCGTTTCAGTCGGCATCGTCGTTGAGCAGTTGAGACATCCGGTCGACCCGTCCGCGCCAGGTCGCCTCCAACTCGTCGAGGCTCTGCCGCGCGCGGCGCACTGCTTCCGGGTTGGTGCGGACGAGTTGTTCGCGTCCGCGGCGTTCCTTGGTGATCAGGCCCGCCCGTTCCAGCACTGCGACGTGTTTCTGCACGGCGGCGAAACTCATCGAGTAGGCCTCGGCCAGCCGCGACACCGACAGTCCACCTTGGGTGGACCGGCGGAGGATGTCGCGGCGAGTGGCGTCGGCCAACGCTCGGAACACGAGATCGGTGGCCTCGTCGGAACCATTATCTACAACCATTTGGTTGTAGGTTAGCACCCCGCCGAAACCCCTGTCTAGAGGTCCCGTGTCACAGTCCCGTGGGGCGCGCGAAACCGCGCGGAGACACGCCGGTTCGATGGCCCGTCCCGTCGTCTCGGCGCGCGGGAGCGCGCGTCCGGGGAGGATGCCCGCTCGTGGGACGTTCTCAGACTCCTCGGCGCCGAAGCCACGACGTGTCGATGCGCCCGAAGACGGCGGTGAAAGAGCTCGACAGGCGCTGCGCCGAACGCCCCGCGAGGTGTCCACAGGAGGCCAGGCTCGAACCCACGAACGGAGACGACGATGCCCGGTCCGTCGTGGAC